>JBFLJZ010000049.1:0-9308 GCA_040882925.1 Desulfuromonadales bacterium | reverse complement strand
TATGCGCTTGCGGAACGGGGATGGTGGGTCACAATCGTCAACAGCACCGCGAGGTGTTGTGGCCCGATCTTCCAGACATGAAGATCGGTAATGCGGCTGTCTGCGTCTGCTTCGATAATCTCGCGGATTTCATCACGCACCTCACTCTTGACTCCGGCATCGAGCAGGATGGCGCTGCTTTCCTTTAGTAGCCCCCAGGCCCATCGGGTAATCACCAAAGCTCCAACAATCCCCATCAGCGGATCCAGTGCCCACCAGCCGAAAAGACTGCCGAAGAGCAGCGCAAAGATCGCCAAAACAGATGTCAGGGCATCGGCCAGCACATGAAAGTAGGCCGCTTTGAGATTGTGATCATCATGATGATCGTGGCTGTGACTATGACCATGATGATGGTGCCCGTGGCTGCCATTGAGTAAAAAAGCGCAGGCGACGTTGACCGAAAGACCGACCACCGCCACCAGCATCGACTGCCCGTAATGGATCTCCACCGGAGAGAAAAAACGTCCCACCGATTCGACCGCCATCATCAGGGCAACCACTGCCAGAGCGACGGCACTGGCAAATCCTCCAAGCACGTTGATCTTGCCGGGACCGAAGCTGAAATCAGGGTTGTTGGCATTTTTACGCGAATATCGATAGGCAAACAGGGTGATCAGAAAGGCCGCGACGTGGGTCCCCATGTGCCAACCGTCAGCCAGCAGCGCCATTGAGCCGAATATTATCCCGGCCACGATCTCGACGACCATGGTTACGGCCGTCAGGCTCACGACGATTAAAGTGTTCTTCTCGTTTTGTTCGTGGGACACGAAGAAATTGTGCTCATGCCGCCATTGATCGAGGTTGTGGATATGCATGCAACCACCCCTTAATGATTCAGCCACTCGTAGACTTCTTTGACGTGCTCACTGCACCCGCCGCAGCAACCGTCACTGTGACATCGATCTTCCTGGTGGAGTCGAACGTGGCCCTTTCTGATCCAGTGGCCGAGCATGCCGCGGACTGCGTCCGGTTCCATATCGAAATGAACGGCAATATCGTGCAAAGGGGCAAGCTTGCGCTCGGACAGGTAACGTTTTACTTCGCTGGGAGTCATTCTTTTCTCCTTAGTCTATACCGGAAACAGGCCCTGAATTTCTGTCGCTCAGGTTTCACCTTTGACCGTGACAGCCATGCCGGTGGCACGGGACTCTTTCCCCATGAAGCGCATGGCCAGGACGACGACGACAAAGAGCAGTGCGCAGCCCGCCAACCAGGCAGTCGAGAAACCCGGGTGCCTGTCGAAAGTCGCCAGTTGATAAAAACTGGTTGCCGAAACATAAGCCAGGCCAGTCGTCCAGACGGCAATAAAGGCTGTCCAGCGCATGTTGGTTTCGCGGTAGACGGCAGCCATGGCCGCGACGCAGGGAAAGTACATGAGGATGAACAGCATATAGGCGATAGCACCGATTTTGCCGTCAAACAATCTGCCCATGGCACCGAAGGTCCCTGCGCTGACAGACTGTTCCTCGGCCGCAATTTCAATGGAGCTGGTGTCTCCGATGTTCAAGCCCAGGGGGTCGGTGAGCGTATCGAGAACCCCGGCCAGGTTCTCCGGAATGGTCTGTACCGCTTCGGACAGAGACGCGCCGAGGCTGTACGCCTCCGCCGCGTCACCTGCGGCAAGTTCTTCCTGTCGTTCGTTCTGAAGATAGATCGCATCGAGGGTGCCGACGACCGCCTCCTTGGCGAAAACCCCGGTGAAAATGCCGACTGTCGCCGGCCAGTTCTCCTGCGAGACCCCCATTGGAGCGAACATAGGTGTCAAAGTCCGGCTGACCGACGAGAGCAGAGAGTCCTTGCTGTCGTCATGGCCGATGCTGCCGTCTATCGACATGGTATTGAGCAGTGCCAGGATGGCAACCATCGGGATCAGGATGCGGCTGGCCTTGAGCAGGAACGATTTCAGCCGATCCCAGGTGCGCAGCAGCACCGATTTTACGGTCGGCACATGATAGGGCGGCAGCTCCATGACAAAAGGGGTGATGCTTCCCTTGAGCAGGGTGTGCTTGAGAATTAGGCCGGTCAGGACCGCGAAACCGATCCCGGCCAGGTAGAGCAGGAAGACGACGTTCTGGCCGCCCACCGGGAAGAATGCGGCGGCAAACAGGGCATAGACCGGCAGGCGAGCCCCGCAGCTCATGAACGGGTTCATCATGATGGTCAGGGTGCGGTCGCGCTGGTTTTCCAGGGTCCGGGTGGCCATGATCGCCGGAACGTTGCAGCCGAAGCCAACCAACAGCGGCACAAAGGATTTCCCCGGCAGGCCGAGCATGCGCATGAAACGATCCATGACGAACGCGGCCCGTGCCATGTAGCCGGAGCCTTCCAGTACAGCCAGGGCCAAGAACATGAACCCGATCGGCGGGATAAAGGTCGCCATCGTCTGGATGCCGCCGCCGATACCGGTGGCGACGATTCCGATCAGCCAGGCCGGCGCATTGATATGGCCCAGCAGCTCTGCCATGCCGTCGACAAAAATCGCCCCGAAGGCAATGTCGAAGAAGTCGATAAATGCGCCGCCGACATTGATCGTGAACATGAAGGTCAGGTACATCATCAGGAGAAAGATCGGCAGTCCCAGGACACGATTCAGAACCACCTTGTCGATCTGGTCGGTCAACGTCCTGCCAATCTTAGTGGTATGCGACACGGCACTTTCGGTGAGCCAATGGATAAACCCGTAGCGGGCATCGGCGATCGCGATGTCGGCATCATCATCCAGATGACGGGTTATGTTCTGTTGCTGTTTTTCCAGGACTGCAGCCGTCGCATCATCCAGAATACCGACAAATTCAGGGTCGTCTTCTAAAAGCTTCATGGCCAGCCAGTCGGCCCTCAAGCTTTTTTCAGCTGCCAGGTTGCGGACCTGATCGGTCAATACGGCGGCGGCTTCCTGGATCTCGACCGGGTAGATGACATCCGTTTTCGACACCGGGTTTTGTTCGGCACATCGATGAATGGTTTGCTTCAGCAGCTTCAGGCCGCTACGTTTCGAGGCTGCAATCGGCACGACCGGTACGCCCAGCCGTGCCGAGAGCTCCTGCGTATCGATTTTTATCTGCCTTGCCTTGGCGACATCCATCTTGTTCAGGACCACGACCATCGGCACGCGCATTTCCAGAAGCTGCGTGGTCAGGTAAAGGTTTCGCACGATATTGGCCGCATCGACGATATTGATGATCAGGTCGTAGTCTCCTGAGAGGAGATAATCCCGCGCGACCTGTTCATCTGTGGAGAGGGCGGACAGGGCATAGATGCCGGGAATATCGACCAGCTCGAAATCGTGTCCTTCAAAAGCGTACAAACCGGTCTTGCGGTCGACGGTCACGCCGGGCCAGTTGCCGACCATCTGACGGGAGCCGGTCAATTCGTTAAAGAGGGTGGTCTTGCCGCAGTTGGGGTTGCCCGCCACTGCAATCCTGAGGCGCTTCTTCTGCATCGTTTTCAACTCCTTTCCACCAAGATCATTGCTGCTTCAGCCTTGCGCAGGCTCAAGGAAAACCCCCGGACACTGATCTCCAGCGGATCACCCAACGGGGCAACTCTGGTTAACTCGAGCTCGATGCCCTTGGTCAGGCCCATGGCCAGAAGCTTGGCACGATACTCTTTCTGCCCTTTTGCAAAACCGCTTACAATGGCTTTCTCGCCGACCGACAATTGTCCCAGATGGTATGACATGGCGCTGCTCCTGTGGGGTTTGCCAAAATGCAACCCTGTGTGGTTTTAATCGTCTCTTTCGCTTTCGTGGATTTACCAGGATCGATAGGCTCGCCTGACCTGAAAATGAAATCCGTTATCAAAATACACACAAGCCGGGGTCACCGTCAAGATAAAAAATACCTTATATATATGACTAGATTGGTTATATATCGTGGGGTTTTGTTGATCAAAGTCTATGATCGAAGAGGAAGAAATGGATGACCGCTACAGTGCCCCCCCCGGTGGATGAGACAGAGGTCAATCCAAAGAAAAGATGCATTCGAGAAGTATCTTGACTCCGGCCAAAGCTGCAAACGGTGCCAGGCCAGGTCCGGGTAACTATCTGTTCGCTTGCTCAGCTAAGGCGTTCCATTCATCCAGATCTTCGTCAGTTAATTCGCTCTTGCACGCTGCGAGCTCTTTCCTTGCCGCTGTAAAATCCTCCAGGTCCTTGATCAGCACCTCTGCCAGAGAGAGTCTGATCGTTAAAGTTTGCAGGGCATTGCTTTCCGCCAGGCGAATCGCCTGACGATAAAGTTCGACACGTTCTGCCGGATTCGGCAGAATGTCTGCCTTTGTTTCATACAATATCGGATGGGGCCCGTATTTAATGGCTAGAGCCTCGAGTAAATCGAAAACATTTTTGAGCTTTGCGGCGATCAACTCATCAGCCTCTTCCCCCGAGGCGTTGACCAAGGCAACCACAGCGTCTTCAACGGCTTCCCAATCCTCGTCTCTAAATGGCCATGCGTCCATACTGATTCAATTATCCTTATTGATTAACTCTCCGTACTTGAGTTGTTGATGTGCGCTCTATCGCACGCCTGACAAGAGTTTTAATCCGTGAGTTGCTCTGCTAGCAGAGCGATGTGTTCAGGCCCGACGCCACAACACCCGCCTATCAAAGTTGCTCCTTTCCGTTGCCACTGCCGTGCCCAATGCAAGTAAGCAGCAGGCGTCAGTTCAGCGCGTATTTCATCCAGGCCCTCGTTTGCCGTTGCGTTTTTAGGCTGCGGAGGAAAGGCGTTGGCATACACGCCGACTCCTATCTCCAGGGCATTGAGGGATGTCAGCTTGTCCCGGGTGACCTGGATGGCGTCACCAATCACCTCTGGTCGGCAGCAGTTGAATAAAATCGCCGCAATATCAACGTCGGCCACAGCTTCCACGGCGTCTGCCAGTGATTCTCCGGAGCGCAGTCGCGGCACGCTGGTTGATTCGGCATCTTCCAGAGTGAATGAGATCCAGACGGGTTTTTTCTGCTCATCCAAGCTTTCAATGAGTGCTCTGACGCTGATCGCCTCGGCAAGCAGACTCTGTGTTTCACATAACCATAAATCGATATATGGGCCAAGTCCTGCAATCAGGGGAGATGCTATTTCGGCGACACGATCAGGTTGAAACAGGTCGGCACGATACGAACCGAACAGGGGAGGGATAGACGCGGCGACAAGTGTGTCCGACCTGGTTTCCTCAACTGCTGCACGTGCTATTCGGCCGGAAGAAGCGGCCAATGCCCGACCTCGGTCATGGAAGCGTTCTTCACCGATATGAAAGGGGACCAACGCATAGCTGTTTGTGGAAATGACTTTCGCCCCGCTTTTGATAAAATCCTTATGTACCTCTTTAACCGTCTCTGGCGCCTCCATCATCGCCAAGGCCGACCACTCAGGTTGTTTAAACGGTGCTCCACGACGCTCAAGCTCTCGGCCCAGGCCGCCATCCAAAATGATGATGCTTTTGACTGACATCAGACGTCCCTTGTCTACTTAAGAGCATTTCCAAGGTGCATTGTTTTCATCCAAGAGTCGCTTTAATTTTACCTGGCGAGAGGATCCTTGTAACCATCCCCTGAAAAAAAAGGCCACCCGTTGCCGGGTGGCCTGAGCGTTTAGTCTGTTTTGAGAGAGTCCATATCGATGGAGAACCGGTACTTCACATCGGACTTCAACAAACGTTCGTAGGCCTCGTTGACAGCCTGGATCGGAATCACTTCTACGTCGCAGGTGATGTTGTTCTCACCGCAGAAATCAAGCATCTCCTGGGTCTCCTTGATGCCACCGATCAAGGATCCGGAGATGCTTTTGCGACCAAACAGAAGGGCAAAAGCGGAAACCGGGAGGTGCTTTTCCGGTGCGCCGACCAGGGTCAGATTGCCATCGATGCAGAGCATGTTGAGGTAGGCGTTGACGTCATGATCAGCCGAGATCGTGTCGATAATGAAGTTAAAGGTGCCGGCATGCTGCTTCATCGCATCGGTATCGGTTGAGATGATGACTTCGTCAGCGCCCAGACGAAGCGCGTCTTCCTGCTTGCCCGGTGAGGTGGTAAAGACCACCGTATGAGCACCGAAGGCCTTGGCAAATTTGACACCCATATGGCCGAGGCCACCGAGCCCGACAACGCCGACCCTTTTCCCCTTGAGGTCCCCCCAGCGCCGCATTGGCGAGTAGGTGGTGATGCCGGCGCAGAGCAGCGGCGCCACCCCGGCCAGTTCGAGATTCTGCGGTACCCTGAGTACGAAGCGTTCATCGACGACGATGCTCTCCGAGTAGCCACCGTAGGTGACCGGCGCAGTGCCGTGTTTGTCGGGTGAATTGTAGGTGAAGGTGGCGTTGGAGCAAAACTGCTCAAGGTTGTTGTTGCAAATCGGGCAGTCGTGGTCCGAGTCGACCAGGCAACCGACGCCGACGATATCACCGGGGTTGAAGTTCTTGACGTCACTGCCGACTTTGCTGACCCGGCCAACGATTTCGTGCCCAGGCACGCAGGGGTAGGTTGTCGGCATAACGCTGCTCCACTCGTTGCGCGCCGTATGCAGGTCGGAGTGGCAAATGCCGCAGAACAAGATCTCGATCTGTACGTCACGTTCGCTGGTTGCGCGACGCTGAATCGTGTCGATGGCCAGCGGTGAGGTCGCGCTGGCCGCTGAATAGGCCTTGGCTTTGAACATGGCTGCATCCTTTTGTCAGGGCTCTGGTCAACAGAGCTTAAGCGTTAGCAAAACGACTGCAATGGCCTTTCGGTACAGTCTATCAGATATGTCGGATTCTTTATCATGATGGTAAAAAGGCGTGTCGCATATTCAGACTTGAAGCGATCTCCCGGATTCATCAACACAATGCATACGCAGCGCAATCGATCAATCGGTGCCTGTCGAAAAGACATGGTGTTGTCGCCGCTCCACTCCGTTGTATGGAACTTTCAGCCCACGCATATTATCCCGGCCAAAAACAACCCAGCCTTCAGATCTCTTGAAAAACAGGATCTGCTTTTTAGCAATCAGCAACTGCAACTCGTCTTTGCTCACCAACTCTTCGTGACCATCCTTAAGCACCGCAGGAATAAGCATAGGGCGTGTCTCCTCTCAGTATTTGAACCATCTCTTTACGCTAGCGTTTACAGCGTTTTTGTCAAGGTGATGGCTTTGAGAATTTTCAAGTGTACGCTTTGCCCTGTTTAAAAAAGTTCAACACTAGATCTTTTTAACCAGTTGACGTGCTGCCGTTTGGACAGGATCCCACACCGGAGAAAATGGCGGGGCATAACTCAGGTCCAGGTCAATCAGGTCCATGACGGTCATCCCGGCGGTCAGCGCCGTGGCGACAATGTCGATCCGCTTGGCCGCTCCTTGCATGCCGACGATCTGGGCGCCGAGCAACCGGCCGCTGATCCGCTCGGCAATCATTTTTACCGTGATCGGGCCAGCTCCGGGGAAGTAACCGGCCCGGGTTTTCGCCTTGATCGTGGCTGTGGCATAGTTGATCTCAAGATTTTGCAGTTCCTTTTCCTGCAGACCGGTCCGGGCGACTTCAACCGCGCAGATTTTACTCACCGCCGTACCGACGACGCCAGGAAACCGGGCGTCACCTCCGGACAGGTTGGTGCCGGCCACCACGCCCTGCTTGTTGGCGACCGTGCCGAGCGCAATATAGACCGGCTGGCCGGTCAGACGGTGCACGGTCGCGGCACAATCACCGGCCGCCCAGATATTCTCGGTTGACGTGCGCATCCGACTGTCAACTTCAATGGCGCCCTTGGCGCCGAGGCGGATATCGGCATTCGCCGCCAGTTCCGCGTTGGGCCGCACGCCCATGCCGAGGATCACCAGGTCGGCCGGCAAAGTGCGCCGTGAGGTCACCACCGCAGTGACAGTTCCGTCCTTTTCCTCGAAGGACTCAAGTTGCTCTTCCAGGTAGAGGGTTACGCCTATATCACGCAATGCCTGCGAGACGAGCTTGCCCATATCCGGGTCGAGGGTGCCCATGACCTCAGCGCTTCGCTGGACCAGCGAGACTTCAAATCCCTGGCGAATCAATGCTTCAGCCATCTCCAGTCCGATATAGCCGCCACCGACCACAACCGCCGACTTCGGTTGGTTGGCGGATATAAATTCATGGACGCGAAGCCCGCTGGCCAGAGTGGACAAGCCGAAAATTCCGACGGCATCGGCGTTCGCAACCGCGGGGCAGGACGGACGGGCTCCGGTGGCGATCAGAAGTTGATCGTAGGGTTCCCGGATCTCCCGGTCATGGCTATCGCGGATCGTCACGCGCTGATTGGAGGGATCGACGGCGATAACCTCGTGGCCTGTCCGGACGTCAATAGCATATTTCTCGCGAAAGGTTTCCGGACTGCGGGCAATCAACTGTTCAAAATCATCCAACAAGCCGCCGAGGAAATAGGGCATCCCGCAGGCGGAATACGATGTGAAAGCTGTTCTTTCCAGCACCAGGATGTTTCGCCCCGGCTGTGCGCGGCGAATTTTGGATGCCGCACTCATGCCAGCGGCGTCTCCACCAATAATAACAATGCGATCTTTTGACATTATGTCCTTTGCTTTCGGTTCACGGCCTTCACTCATTGCGATTGATTTATAGTCTAACGTCCAAATCCAAACATACAACGGGCAACCTTTGGCAAGTCAGGACGGCTCTTGCTCATTGCTCTGTTGCTGTTACCCTTATAATGCTTGCCACCAGTTCGAGAGCCCTTTCGAGTGATCGATTTGCGGCAGCTAGACGGATGTCTGGAGTTCTTGCTTATGCGTCGTCTAAAAATCTCCCACTTGACCGAATATCGGTTCGCCGATTACGTGACCTTGCAGCCGCATCAACTGCTACTGCGGCCGAGGGAAGGGCCGGAGGTCCATATCGAATCGTCCTCATTAGTGATTTCACCGGAACATAGTGTCAAATGGCATCGTGATGCGCTCGATAATGCAACGGCCATTGTCGAATTCAAGGAGGCGGCACAAACTCTCTCGATCTACAGCGAAGTCATTATCCAGCACTACGAAGAGAACCCCCTCGATTTTCTTGTCGAAAATTACGCGGTCAACTACCCGTTCCAGTACGACCCCCGCGAGCGGGCCGAACTGCAATCTTTTCTGCAACCGGTCTATCTCAATGATTGCGACGCCATCCACAACTGGTTCAACCAGATGGAGATCAGCCGGCCCGCAATGCAGACCTATGCGCTGCTGGATCAAATGTGCCAGAACATCAAGAATTTTTTTGCCTACACTGTTCGCGAAGAGCCGGGAGTCCAGTCTCCTGCCCAGACCCTGT
>JBFLJZ010000293.1:0-2672 GCA_040882925.1 Desulfuromonadales bacterium | reverse complement strand
GCTGACCATGCACGCCCATCCGACCCTGAGTGAAGCCTTCAAGGAGGCCGCACTCGGTGCTTTCGGCAAGGCCGTCCATGGGTGACCAGCCAGCTGTCTCTGACTGAGGATCTTCTTCGGTTTGGCTTTAAACAACAGATGGCCATCCGGTATCTTGCCGGGTGGCCATTATTTATCTTCGCCGGATCTGATCTTTTGCAACGTATTAAGGGCCGCCGAAAAAATGTCCTCCGACCATAATCATAAAATCCGCAGAGCCGCTTTCGTCGGGGTTTTTCTTCTGATGGCCCTGCCGGTGATGACTTCGTCGATAGCCCTGGTCACTGGTTTCCTGTTCAGCTTTTTTATCGGCAACCCGCTCCCGGAACAAACTTCTAAGGCGGGCAAGTCTTTGCTTAAGCTTTCGGTCATCGGTCTCGGCTTCGGGATTCATTTTAACGAGGTCATCGAAGTCGGTAAAAGCTCCCTGATACTCACCCTTATCAGTATTGCGGCGGTCATTGCATTGGGCGTAATTTTGGGGCGAGCCATGCAAATTCCACCAAACACCAGCGTGCTGGTTTCATTCGGTACCGCAATCTGCGGCGGCAGCGCCATCGCCGCAATGGCCCCGGTGATCAAGGCCAAGGACCGGGAGATTGCCGTATCTCTGGCCACCGTCTTCACCCTGAACGCTGTCGCCCTGGTTCTGTTCCCGCCGCTTGGCCGGATATTTGACCTGAGCCAGCAGCAATTCGGCCTGTGGGCGGCACTGGCGATTCACGATACCAGCAGCGTCGTCGGTGCGTCTGCATCCTATGGCGCCGCAGCGTTGGCGATCGGCACCACCGTCAAGCTGACCAGGGCGCTCTGGATCGCACCCTCCACGCTGGTTGCCGGCGCTGTTCTGAAATCCGATCAAAGAACCGGCATCCCGCTTTTTATCATCGGTTTCATAATTGCTGCATTCGTCAACTCATGGCTGCCTGCTTTCGATGACCTGTGGCACTTTTTACATCTCATCGCCAAACAGGTCCTGGTCATGACACTGTTCCTGATCGGTGCCGGCCTGACCAGAAAAGTCCTTGCTGAAGTGGGACTGAAACCTTTGTTGATGGGGATTATCCTCTGGATTGTCGTCAGTGCGACAACGCTTGGTTTGATCGTAGGAGACCTTATTCCTTGAGACTGAGTTGCATATGTGGCCGTCAAAACTTGAAAAAAGATTCATATGTCTGACGTTTTCACCAAAAATCAATAAATTACTTGTTTGGTCATCACTCGTGCTATTGTTATAGACAACCTCCACCACAGCTATACAAGACAGTTACTGCAGACCTTTCATCTCACTTTTAAACAAAGACACGCTTCTGGTGTTGTAAGCCTCAAATGCGAATCCAGCCGAAGCATTTTTATGCAAGTAAAGGATCACGGCGACCAAGGCATCGCTTTTATTGTGAAATGAAGGAGCGAGATGATCCGGAAAGGACCTCAAATGACTAAACTGGCTGTAGTTCAGAAAACCCCGGCTTTTCTGGACAAAAAAAAATGCATTGATTGTGCTGTTGATTCTATTGCAGAAGCGGCCGCAAATGGTGCAAGCCTAGTGATCTTCACCGAAGCATTTATTCCCGGATACCCATCGTGGATATGGCGTCTCAGGCCAAGAGGAGATTGGACCCTATCAGAAGAACTCTACAGCCGCTTATTGAACAACGCTGTCAATCTTGATGCCAAAGACCTCAATCCACTCTATGAAGCCGCCCAAAAAAATAATGTTACTGTAGTCTGCGGCATAGAAGAGAGAGACAACCAGCTCAGCCAGTCTACGCTCTACAACACTGTCGTCATTATCGGCTCGGAAGGAAAGCTCCTCAACAAACATCGAAAATTAATGCCCACAAACCCGGAAAGAATGGTCTGGGGCTTTGGTGATGCCTCGGGATTGAAAGTCCTCGAGACGCCATCAGGCCGTCTCGGCACATTGTTATGCTGGGAGAATTACATGCCTTTGGCCCGATACGCCATCTATTCTCAAGGAGTAGAGATTTATATCGCCCCCACCTACGATAGCGGAGACAACTGGATTGGCACTATGCAGCACATTGCTCGCGAAGCCCGTTGCTGGGTCGTCGGCTGCGGAAATCTTATGCACTCCCGTGACCTGCCGTCTGATTTACCTGAGAAGTCAATGATGTTCCCCGATGATGAGTGGGTTAATCCCGGGGACTCTGTTGTCATTGCGCCGGACGGCGAAATTGCGGCCGGCCCGATGCGTAAAGAAGCAGGGATCCTCTATTGTGAGATTGATCTGCAAAAAGTTGGTCTTGCCAAGCGAACACTGGACGTTGTCGGACACTATGCGCGACCAGACATTTTCACATTGCATGTCAACAATAAGCCACAGTCACCTGTAAAGTTCACAGAATGATTGTTCCAGAAGAAAGACCCTTAACAGACAGGATAAACAATGAGCCAATCAGATCATTATAGAGGACGCTGTTTTTGTGGAGCCGTTGAGTTCTCCTTGCATGGCGGGCCAGAAATTATGGCGTATTGTCACTGCAATTCATGCAGGCAATGGTCCGCCGGGCCCGTTAACGCATTGACCCTCTGGCAGCCCGAAAGATTCAAAGTGACCAAAGGCGCCGAAAATCTAGGCGAATATGACAAAACCGCTGCCAAAGAGACTC
>JBFLJZ010000292.1:0-3911 GCA_040882925.1 Desulfuromonadales bacterium | reverse complement strand
TTTGCCGGTCAGCAGGAGACCTATCTCAATATCTGCGGCGACGAGGAGCTGCTGGATGCCTGCCGAATGTGCTTTGCCTCACTATATACCGACCGGGCAATCGTCTATCGTGACACGAAGGGGTTCCATCACACACAGGTGGCACTTTCGATCGGGATCCAGAAAATGGTGCGCTCCGACATGGCAGGCTCGGGTGTCATGTTCTCCATCGACACGGATACCGGCTTCCCCGAAGCAGTCATAATCGATGCGGCGTGGGGACTGGGAGAAAATGTCGTACAGGGTTCGGTGACCCCCGATAATTATGTCGTGTTCAAGCCACTGCTCGATACGTCCGGCGTTCTCCCCATCGTGCAGAAAAAACTCGGGGAGAAAGAAAAGAAGCTGGTGTATGCTCGACGCTCAGGGCAAACAACACGCAACATCGCTACGTCGGCATCCGAACGTTCCCGTTTCGTGCTGTCTGATGACGAGATCGTACAGCTGGCGCGCTGGGCGGTTGTAATCGAGAAACATTACGGGCACGCGATGGATATAGAGTGGGCCAAGGACGGCCATAACAACGAGCTCTACATTCTGCAGGCCCGCCCGGAAACAGTCTATTCCGGCAAATCTTCAGGCACCTTGAAAACATATTCTTTGCAACAGAAAAGCCGGGTCCTACTTGACGGGCTGGCGATTGGCGAGGCAATCGGCAAAGGCCGGGTTCAGGTCATTAAAAATCCCGCTGAGATCGATCGATTCCATCAAGGGAATATCCTGGTGACTGGAATGACCGATCCGGATTGGGTCCCGATCATGAAAAAAGCAGCCGGAATCGTCACGGACCATGGTGGACGGACTTCACACGCAGCCATCGTCAGTCGTGAACTCGGCATCGTTGCCGTCATCGGCACAGCTGACGGAACCCGTACCCTCGAAGATGGACAGGTTGTGACGCTGAGTTGTGCCGAGGGCGCTGTAGGCAAGGTGTACGAGGGAGCCCTGGACTATCAGGAGAGCGAGGTCGACCTGCAGCAGATCCCCGAGGTGAAAACCCGGATCATGCTGAATATTGCTACGCCCTCAGCCGCTTTTCGCTGGTGGCAGCTGCCATGCCGTGGTGTCGGTCTGGCCCGGATGGAGTTCATTATCAACAATATCATCCAGGTTCATCCCATGGCCTTGCTGAAATTCGACGAGCTCGAGGATCGCACGGCGCGGCGCAGCATCGAGCAATTAACCCGCAATTATGCCAGCAAGAGCGAGTATTTTGTCGACCAGTTGACGCAAGGAATCGCCATGATTGCCGCCAGCCAGTACCCGCATCCAGTGATCGTGCGCATGAGTGATTTCAAAACCAACGAATACGCCAGCCTGATCGGCGGGCGCCAGTTTGAATTCGACGAAGAGAACCCGATGCTCGGATTTCGTGGCGCATCAAGATACTACAGTGAACGGTACCGACCAGGGTTCAAACTGGAATGTGCGGCGATCCGAAGAGTCCGGGAACAGGTTGGGCTGAAGAATGTCGTGGTCATGATTCCCTTCTGTCGGACCCTTGAGGAGGCCGACAAAGTGCTGGCGGTGATGGCAGAGGAAGGTCTGGAGCGGGGGAAGAACGAACTCGAAGTTTACGTGATGGTAGAAATCCCGGCAAACGTCATCCTCGCCGAACAGTTCGCCGAGCGATTCGATGGGTTTTCCATCGGTTCTAACGACCTGACACAGCTGACGCTTGGCGTAGATCGCGACTCCGCCGTGCTGAAGGCCCTTTTCGATGAGCGGGATCCGGCAGTTAAAGCCTTCATCGGTCAAGCTATCCGGACCGCCAACCGCTGCGGCACCAAGATCGGCATCTGTGGCCAGGCGCCGAGCGATTACCCGGATTTTGCCGCCTTTTTGGTTCAGTCGGGAATCGACAGTATTTCCTTAAACCCCGATAGCGTTATCGGTGTGATCAAGCGACTCGCCAAACTGGAGCAAAACGCTGACACGCTGCACTGATAACTCGTTTCTTTTGCATGACGGTTCGCCAACCGGTCGTGTTCTACAGCGGCGATCGCATCATTCCTGCAACGTTTCCGGTCTGCCTGGTGAAGTAAACCACCTCCGGCAGGGTTTTTATGGCCCGATCAATCAGAGGGTCGAGGTTTCTTCCTCGACAGAACAAGCTCCACTCATTGACCGGTCCTGCATTCTTTGTAACGCAAAAGGTGATCATGGAGTCCCCCGCTTTTGTTCGCTCGAAGAGCAGGCATGCCTGTCGCAGAAGATACCCAGCCAGAAAAAGCACGCCAGCACCAGCAGTTCGATCGCCACCCGCACCGGATCAGGCGATAGTCTCATGCTTCAACAAGCGCGAGACAACTACGCTGCAAATCGGACGGATCAGTCAAATCAGGACGTTTTGCGATCGAACGAACGATACTGGATCGCCTCTGCCAGGTGGCTGGTGCCAACCTCCGCACTGCCGGCAAGGTCGGCAATCGTGCGGCCGACCTTGAGCAGGCGCGTATAGCTGCGGGCCGACAGGCCGAGACGGTCCGTAACCTGCTGCAGAAGTTCCTCTCCGGCCTGGTCGGTCCGGCAGTATTGCTGCAGTTGCCTGGGCCCCATACGCGCGTTGCAGTGGACCGGTGAACCGGCAAAGCGCTGCTGCTGGATGCAGCGGGCCCGTTCCACCCTGTCACGAACCGTTGCGCTTGCTTCCAGCGGCCGGGTATCGGCAAGCTCCTTGTGCGGCAGACGCGGAACCTCGACTTGCAGATCGATACGATCAAGCAGCGGCCCCGAAAGTCTGGTGCGGTAACGCTGCATCAACGCCGGAGTGCAGCTACAGCTGTGCTGCGAATCTCCCAGAAAACCGCACGGGCAAGGGTTCATGGCAGCGACCATCATGAAGGACGCCGGATAAGTCAGACTTTGCGCCGCCCGGCTGATGCAGACCTGCCCATCCTCAAGCGGCTGCCGCAGCATTTCCAGGACATTTTTTTTGAATTCCGGGAGTTCATCGAGAAACAGGACACCGTTGTGCGCCAAAGAGACCTCTCCCGGGCGCGGATGGGCTCCGCCGCCGATCAAGCCGGCATCGGAGATCGTATGGTGCGGCGCCCGGAATACGCGCCTGGCAACCAACGCCCGGTCGGTCGGCAAGAGGCCGAGGATCGAGTGGATCTTGGTAATCTCTAGGGCTTCTTCAAAGGTCTGTTCTGGCAGAATGGTCGCTATCCGCCGGGCCAGCATCGTCTTGCCGCTACCGGGCGGACCGACCATCAGAATGTTATGTCCACCAGCGGCGGCGACTTCCAGGGCCCGCTTGACATGGTCCTGACCGCGGACTTCGGAGAAATCGACGTCATCCTGTATGCCCTGACCGATCATGGTCGAAATATCAACCTGGCTCGGCTCGAGAATCCGGTTCCCGGTCAGGAAATCCACCACTTCCCCGAGAGTCCCTGCCGGATAAACCGGCAAGCCGGCGGCCAACGCACCCTCCTCGGCATTTGCCGCGGGCAGGAGCAGACCGTCCAGGTCCCAGCGGCGGGCTGCAGCGGCAACCGGCAGCACCCCGCGAACCGGCTTGATACAACCATCGAGGGACAATTCCCCCATCATGAGAAACCGTGAGGAGCGCTCCAGAGGCACCAGGCCGGTCGCCGTCAGCAGACCGACCGCCATCGGCAGATCAAATGCGGTGCCTTCCTTGCGGATATCCGCAGGGGCCAGGTTGATGGTGATGCGGCGGGTGGGGAATTCGTAACCGGAATTCTTGATCGCGGACTTGACGCGGTCCTTGCTTTCCTTGACCGCACCCTCGGGGAGACCGACCGTGGCAAACTGCGGCAGTCCCTGGGCTATATCGACCTCCACTTCAACCGGGTAGGCATCGATACCGAGCAGCGCCCCGGATAAAACCTTGGCGAGCATAT
>JBFLJZ010000048.1:0-8449 GCA_040882925.1 Desulfuromonadales bacterium | reverse complement strand
TCGGCCAGATGATCTTCTCGTCGACGGCCGCGGTCTATGGCAACCCGGATCATCTGCCGGTCACCGAAGCTGCCGCACTGCAGCCGATCAACCCCTATGGTGCTTCGAAGATGATCACGGAACGGTTCCTGGCAGACCTGAGCTGCGCGCGCGCCGATTTCCGGTACGTTTCGTTACGTTATTTCAATGTCGCCGGGGCCGACCCCGAAACCCGCCTCGGTCAGGATTATGCGAACCCGACCCACCTGATCACGCGGGCATTGAAGACCGCCCTGGGGATCTATCCCAAGCTGCAAATTTTTGGCACTGATTATCCGACCGATGATGGGACCTGCATCCGAGACTACATTCACGTTTCCGACCTCGCACAGGCCCATCTCGATGCCATGCACTATCTGCATGCAGGTCATACCTCATCGATCTTCAACTGCGGTTACGGTCACGGTTTCACGGTCAGGGAGGTTGTTGCCATGGCCAAGCAGGTCAGCGGCGTCGATTTCCCGGTTGAAGAGACCGGTCGTCGCGCAGGTGACCCTGCCGCATTGATTGCCGGATGTGATAAGATTCGTCAACAGCTCGGCTGGCAGCCGCGCTTTGATGACCTTGCAGCCATTCTGAACACGGCCTGGGCATGGGAGCAGAGGCTTGCGGCGCGAGGCATAAGGCATCAATAAACCACGTTTTTTTACGAGAACTGTCGTTCGAGTTAAAAATCAATCGTCGCGTCTCGCACCTCGCGGTTCGCGTTTCGGACTAAGGAGGTTTTATGAATTTAACCGTCGTCGGAACCGGTTACGTTGGCCTGGTCACCGGGGCCTGCTTTGCGGAAATGGGCCACCGCGTGACCTGTGTCGACATCGATGCGGACAAAGTGGCGAAACTCAAGGCTGGCTGGATTCCGATTTACGAACCCGGGCTCAAGCCAATTGTGCTGCGCGGCTGCGAAGACGGCCGGCTGCTTTTCACGACGTCACTTGCAGAGGCGATGCAGGATACGGAGATTATCTTCATCGCAGTGGGGACGCCCCCCGGCGAGGATGGCTCGGCAGACCTTAAACATGTTCTGGCGGTCGCCTCTGAGATTGGTGACAATCTTACCGATTATGCCGTCGTTGTCACCAAGTCGACGGTACCGGTCGGCACGGCAGAGAAAGTCAAGCAGGCCGTCAGCCGGCGCCTGCAGAGCAGGGGCGTCAAGGTCGCTTTTGACGTGGTCAGTAACCCCGAGTTCCTCAAGGAAGGCGCCGCTGTCGACGATTTCATGAAACCCGACCGGATCGTGGTTGGAGTCGATTCGGACCGCGCGCGCGGAGTCATGCACGAGTTGTATAAAGACTTCAGCCGCAACCATGACAGAATTCTGTTCATGGGCGTCAAGGATGCGGAGATGACCAAGTACGCCGGCAACTCCATGCTGGCGACCAAGATCTCCTTTATGAACGAAATCGCCAACCTCTGCGACCATCTCGGGGTTGACGTGGAAAATGTGCGCCTCGGCATCGGCTCTGACAGCCGGATCGGTTATTCATTTATCTACCCGGGGTGCGGCTACGGCGGTTCCTGCTTCCCGAAAGACGTCCGGGCGCTGATCCACATGGCCGGTGCATATGACTATCGGTCGATGATCCTGCAGGCTGTGCACGAGCGCAATGAAGACCAGAAACATGTACTGTTCCGCAAGGTCAAGGCCCGCTTTGGGGCTGATCTCTCCGGATTGACCTTCGGCCTGTGGGGACTGGCCTTTAAACCCGGCACCGATGATATCCGCGAGGCTCCGGCCATCGTCCTGATCAGGGAGCTGGTCGATGCCGGGGCCAGAGTGCGGGCTTACGACCCAGAGGCCCAGCAGGCCGCCCGCAACGAGTTGCCGGCCGCATGGCTGGACGACGGGTCGGTTACTTTGGTGCGCCACCAGTACGAGGCTCTGGAACAGGCTGATGCGCTGGCGCTGGTCACGGAATGGAAACCGTTCCGCCATCCCGATTTCAGTGCCATGAAAGAGATGATGAAACAGCGGGTTATTTTCGACGGTCGGAACCAATATGATCCTGACAGCCTGAAAGAGGACGGTTTCGAATATTTCGGTATCGGCCGGCGCTGATCTGCCGTGTCACCGATCCGCTTTGACGATTTGAATGGAAGCCGGTCCTGTTCCCTGCTGCATCCGGCTTTGTGTTAAAGTGACAAGGATTAAGTCCAGTGTCGAATCGCCCGGCGGTGGCCTGGCGACAATATAATCCATGGCTTTTAGAGGATTCGATGTCTGCTTTTTTTCGTGAAGTTCTCTGGCAACGCCTGAAGCGAAACCGCATGGCGATGGCCGGCGCTTTGATCGTTTTGACCATGTTCTGCTTCGCCATGATTGCTCCGGTTTCGGGCCGCGATCCCGGCGCTATCGACATTGCCCTGCGGCTGCAGTCGCCCAGTTTTGATTACCCTTTGGGCACCGATGACCTGGGTCGTGACGTGCTGGCGAGAATTTTGTATGGTGCCCGGATTTCGCTGCTGGTCGGTTTTGTTGCCGTCGGTATTGCGACGTTCATCGGCATCCTGCTTGGTGCCATGGCGGGCTTTTATGGACGCTGGGTCGATTCGTTGATCATGCGGTTCGTCGACATCATGCTTTGCTTCCCCTCGTTTTTCCTGATCCTGGCAGTGATTGCCTTTCTCGAGCCGTCTATCTGGAATATCATGATCATCATCGGTTTGACCAGCTGGATGGGTGTGGCCAGGCTGGTTCGAGCGGAATTCCTCTCCTTGCGGGAACGTGATTTTGTTTTGGCCGCACGGGCGATCGGTGCTCGAGACACGCGGATTATCTTCAGACATATCCTGCCGAATGCCATTTCGCCGGTCCTGGTTTCGGCGACACTCGGGGTTGCCGGTGCGATTCTCACGGAAAGTGCGCTTTCATTTCTCGGCATCGGCGTTCAGCCGCCGACGCCTTCCTGGGGGAATATGCTGATCGCCGGCAAACAGACCCTCGGCACGGCCTGGTGGTTGTCGGTGTTTCCCGGCCTGGCGATACTCTTCACCGTCCTCGGTTATAACCTGTTGGGTGAAGGGATCCGCGATGCCATGGATCCGCGTATCAAGGACTGACGTTACAGTTGCCCCGCTACCGAATTAACCGACGACCGGCATGGATGAAAGACGTATGTCTGCTTACACACCGTCGCAACTGATCCTGGCCCGCAGCCAGGCATTTTCCTCTGG
Source organism: Desulfuromonadales bacterium (assembly GCA_040882925.1). Lineage (GTDB taxonomy): Bacteria > Desulfobacterota > Desulfuromonadia > Desulfuromonadales > BM103 > JAFDBW01. The sequence goes on along the minus strand of JBFLJZ010000048.1, from coordinate 5,233 downwards.
TGACTTCGGCTTCATCTTTGATTCCTATCACGCCGAGTCGAATTTTCGCCGGCAGTTTCCCGACCGGGACGAGTATTGCCGTTACGGCGAAGAGAACCTTGCGCCCGGTTATAACATCGTCGATTGCAGGATCCTGGACGAAGATTTCAACAGCGTCGAATCCAGAGTGGTTTTTCTTATGCGGGTCGATGTCCAGGGTGACAGACAGGTGTTTGCAGAATTGGCCTGGCTGAAAAAAGAAGGCCGGACCTGGCGTTACCACCGGGGACAGAAGATGACCGCAGGTGAACTACCGGATGAACCGGAATCTCTGACCATCGGCGATTTTTCCAGGCTGGACCCGATGACGGTTTTTTGAATCCCGGACATGATGAAAACAATCAATCAGAAGATGCTCGACGGTTTAAGCATGATGGCGGCGAAGTCCGTGCGCCGTCGCATGAATCTCAACCTGCATGATGAATATGCTGACCCGTGCCAGAGGCTGTTCAATGCTCTGGAGCCGGGCAGTTATGTGCGTCCGCATCGCCACGTCGATCCGCCGAAAGTCGAATGTTTCATGGCTGTGCGTGGCCGAATGGCTCTGTTGGTTTTCGATGACCATGGCAGGATCGAAGAGAGCGTGCTTTTTGGTGATGGCTGTGAGGTCGTGGCCATAGAACTGCCGTCCGGCATCTGGCACATGCTGGTCGCCCTGGAGCCCGGCTCGATTTTTTTCGAAACCAAGCCCGGACCTTACCTGCCACAATCGGACAAGGACTTCGCGCCATGGTCGCCTGTTGAAGGATCCATTGAGTCGGTAAGCTATCTTGCCAATCTGATGGAGAAAGTCTCCCAGACATGGTGCAAATGAATTCCCGCGTCCCGCATCCCGTGTCCCGCGCTCCGGTGTTTTATGCCTGAACTGCCGGAAGTCGAAACCACCCGCCGCGGCATTGAACCTCTGGTCAGGAACAAGCGGGTAGACCGGGTCCTGGTTCACAACTCCTCCTTGCGCTGGCCGGTGCCTGCAGACATCGACTCGCTCCTCACGGCGCAGACAGTCCGTGCTGTCGGACGTCGATCCAAGTACCTCTTGATCAACTTCGAGCGTGGCACGCTGATCATTCACCTGGGGATGACCGGCCATCTGCGGGTCTGCCGGAGTGGCGAAGAGAAACGTAAACACGATCATGTCGAGCTGGTTTTTACCGACCGCTCTATTTTGCGTTTCAATGATTCGCGGCGATTTGGCGCTATCTTCTGGACCGAGTCAGATCCCCTGCTACACGAACGCCTGGTTGCCCTGGGACCGGAACCTTTGAGCGAACTGTTCAGCGCCGACTATCTGTTTCGCGTCTCACGCGGCCGTAAAATTGCGGTCAAACCATTTATCATGGATGCTAAAGTGGTTGTCGGGGTCGGTAATATCTACGCCAGCGAAGCACTGTTCCGCGCCGGTATTTCACCTGTCAGGCAGGCTGGTCGTGTCAGCAGAAACGCCTGCGCGCGGCTGGCCCGGTCCGTGCGCGAGGTGCTGGCCGAGGCAATTGACGCCGGTGGCACCACGATTCGCGACTTTATGGATAGCGAGGGTCGGCCCGGTTATTTCAAACAGGAACTAAAGGTTTACGGTCGGGGCGGAGAGCAGTGCAATGCTTGTGGCAGCACCATTAAACTGACAAGGCTGGGGCAGCGATCGACTTTCTACTGCGTAAAATGCCAGAAATAGGAGACAGCATGGACGGGTTTGAATTTGTCGTGCCATACAAGGTCAGGATTGCCGATCTCAACTACGGCGGGCATGTTGCCAATTCTGCCGTACTGGATTTTTTCCAGGAAGCCCGGATTGCCTACCTGGAGAATCTCGGTGGCTATTCAGAACTTGATATCGGCGGTGGTTGCGGAATCATTCTCCCCGAAGCACATGTCAGGTACCGGGCGGAAATGTTTCACGGCGACGAACTGCTGATCGGTGTCAGGGTGCGTGAATTGTCGCGCTCATCGTTTAAAATGGAGTATCGCATCGAACGTGATGGTGAAATAACGGCCGAAGGTGAAACGGCGCTGGTCAGTTTCGACTATCAGAAGCGCAAGCCGAGAAGACTCGATGCGGATTTCAAAGGCAGGGTCATGGTTGCAGAAGGGATCGATTGACAGCGTCACGCGCTTTCGTCAGGCCCTTCAGCCGAAGCCCGAACTGCTCGGGGCACTGCAGTCGAGTCCGGCAGCGGCGAACGCGGAGACTTTGCGCTCCGCCGGTTCCCCGCAGTTCGGGCAACGGACCTCGTTCGGTTGCCGATTGACGATCTTCTCGAAAATCCGGTCGCAGCCGGGGCAATGATATTCGTAGAGTGGCATGGGGCGCTCCTATAAATTTATAGTCAATATATATAGAAAAAATAATGTTTGCAAGATATTTCTGGCCAGTGCAAATGTGACCGCTAAGAGAAATCAAGAATTTTGCGGTCACTGGCCAGACACTCTGATCTCAACAGAAGAAATGAGGAGGCAAGACACAAACTGGAAATCTGTTCAATTGAAATGGTATCATTTTGCTATGAACAAACGAACCTCTCAATGGTTTATCCACAGGATCATGCTGATTGCCGGAGCGTTTATCTTTGTGGCTTTTGCCGCACTGGCACATGGACAACCCATACCTGATCCACGTGAAGAAGGGTACGATGACGATCAGGTCCTGTACCAGGCCCCACTGGTCCCTGACTCATCAACCACGTCTCCGCTGACAATCGAATCAAAAGGCGATCAGACCAATTTGAGTGTTGAAACCCAAACGCGCATTTCGCCCTATCTTGGTGCTGTCAATAAACAAGCGGACAGCCTTGAGAATATTTCTCCACGTCTCGACAATAAGACTGACAATCCATTCAAAAATTATCACCTGGAAACCGGCGTGGGCCTCAATGTTGATGAGCAGACCGAGATAAACCTTGGCTACCGATTCAACGACACGTCTTCCTTGCTGGACAACGACAATAGCGAGTCTTCTGGCGAAGATGGTGGTGAGATACGCTTTTCCCTTGAGTTCAAACTGCCATTCTGAAGTCACTTGGAATCCGCCCTGTAAAACAAAACTCAGGAGAAGGATTAAAAAATAATAGTGATTCAAATCACAAACTCAACAAACTATTTTTCACGGGCTACGAGAAGAAAATCGGTCATTGATTGATAGTGATATTCGAGAGGCTCTTTAATCACACGATAATGGCCATCTGGGAAAACAATTATTTTCGTTGTCTAGGGAGTTGCAGAAAATACGTCAAGAAAGTTTTGCATCCAATCACTGCTTACATGGACGCTTTCATGCTGGGCGACTGAACATCTCCTGGAACGACTCGAACTCCGACTTGCTCCCGACGGCAGCAACGAGATCGCCTTCCCTGAAACAGAAGTCTGCAGCTGGGTTCGATACGAAGTTGCCATCGCGCAGGATTCCGACCACGGTCACTCCTGTTTTGCGACGCAGTTCCAGTTGCTCAATACTTCTGCCGATCAACTTGCTTGTAACGGAGACTTTCTCCCAGGACAGGTCGAGCAAATTCTGAGCGTTCTTCAGGTGTTTCAAGTTCTGTAAACTCTGCACGTTACCGATGGAGGGAGAGTAAAGCTCTTTCCTCACATCGTCAGAGTAGCGCTGAATCATTGTCAGCGGAAGGTTTCGGTGTTGCAGTGCCTGCCTGGTCATCTCCATTCCGGCTTCGAATTCCGGTAGCACGACAGTCTCTGCTCCCTCAGTATAGAGGGTTTTCATTTCCTCTATGTCATGGGCCCGAATGGTGACATGTAGTTCCGGATTGGCACCGAATGCGTTCATCAAAATAGTCTGGCTTGCGGCGATGGAGGGGACAGTGACCATCAACTGTTGAGCAGCACCGATCTTCGCGGCATCTAGTACAACCACCTGTGTTGCATCACCAAAGATCGCCGGAAAACCATCCCTGCGATTCTCTTCAAAGCGGCGGTGGTCCTGTTCGACAATGACAAACGGCACATCGATCTGCTTCAAAACGCGGCCGATATGGCGACCGACCCTTCCTCCGCCAGCGATCACAATATGGTTCATCAGCTCCTGGATCGGCATATTGATTGTTTCAATGGACTCACGCTTTCTGTGTTTTTTGAAAAACGCATAGATCGGTCCAGTAAATCCGGAAACGAAGGGCGTCAAAACCATACTGATGATTGCCGCCGAGAGGATATAGGAATAACTCACCCGGTCGAGTGCACCTGTCCCGTGACCAACCTGTGCCAAAACGAAAGAGAACTCGCCGATTTGGAACATGCCCAGGCCAACGGCCAATGGGACCACGTTCCTATATCCGAATCCGCGTGTCAAAAGGGCCAGCAGGCCTCCTTTTCCTAAAGCGATGAGCAATACCAGGAGCAATATGTCATACCAATGCTGGACCAGGAAAGTCGTGTCAAGAAGCATGCCGACAGATGTGAAAAAGAGAAGTCCGAACAGGTCACGTAACGGGATGATGTCGCTGAGGGCTTGGTGACCAAAATCAGATTCACTCAGGACCATGCCGGCAACAAAGGCACCAAAGGCAAAGGAGAGCCCAACCATATGGGTCGCATATCCTACTCCCAGCCCGATCGCGGCGACAGTCACCAGGAAAAGCTCACGCGAATTCCACTTCACGACAAATTTTAAAAGGCGTGGCAGGAGTCGCGTGCCAAGCAGGATCATGACGGCCAGGAATATAGATGCCTTGATCGCTGCGAGGCCCAGAGCAGGGAGGCCTGCTGCGGGGTTGCTTAGTTGTGGCAGAAGGATCATGAGCGGAACGACGGCAAGATCCTGAACTATCAGGATCCCGATCATCACCCGACTGGAAAGAGTCCCCATTCGACCTTGGTTCATCAAGGTCTTAAGGATGACCATGGTGCTCGATAGAGAAGCCACGCCTCCGAGCCACAAGGCGGGGCCCTGTTCCCACCCGAATATACGACCGACGAGATAACCGTAGGCGGTGGTTAGGACGATCTGCAGGGGGGCGCCGAGCAGCGCGACATATTTAACCGGCTTCAATTCACGGAGAGAGAACTCCAGCCCCAGCGCAAACAGTAGTAACGCAACGCCGATCTCTGCCAGCTTTTCAATGTCGTCGAGACCTGAAACCGCAACATGGCCGGTCAAGGGTCCAAGTAAAACCCCTGCGAGGATGTAGCCCAGCATCAAAGGCTGTTTCAGTCTTTGCGCAACCAACCCCCCGAACAAGGCAGC
>JBFLJZ010000047.1:0-17853 GCA_040882925.1 Desulfuromonadales bacterium | reverse complement strand
GGGCTTGTGTACTGCAGCCACAGTCGATGCACATCTTCAATCAATCTCCATCTCGGTGAATTTCATTTCCTGCCCCTGCACCGTTTCAAGGGCCAGGCTGCCGCAGTGCGGGCAGACATGGGTGAGGGTTTTAATTGCCGCTTCTTTGTGGCAATCGAGACATCGTCCTTTGCCGATAATGTGACGAATTTTCAAGTCAGCGCCTTCGGCCAGCGTGCCTGTGCTGCAGATATCAAAGGCAAACTCGACGGCTTCGGCGACGACTCCGGAAAGGGCGCCGATCTCGAGGGTGATACTGAGAATTTTTTTTGCCTCTTCGCGCGCGGCGTGTTCGATTGCCAGGTCGACAATATTCTGTGTCAGGCTGAGTTCGTGCAAAGCACACCCTTTTGTAAACAAGCCCGGGCACTCCCGAACCGACATCACTATAGTGGTTGTCTGATGTAAAAATCAAGATGTCAACATTTTGCGGCATTGTTGATGCAGTACTTCAACTGACTTACGCTATTATCTATGTCCAGGAGTTATGAAATGAAGCGTGCACTGGTTGTTGATGATGAACCTTTGTTGCGGCGTCAGGTCGCAGAAATCGTTGCCGGATACGGATTTGACGAAGTTCTTGAGGCTGAAAACGGTGTCCAGGCAGTCGAAATAGCAACTCATCAGGAAATTCTGCTGGTTGTCATGGACGTCGGTATGCCTGTTATGGACGGCGTCACAGCTGCTGAAAAAATAGGCAAGGCAAAGGCTTTGCCGATCGTGCTGGTGACTGCCAACACGGAGTCCGAAACCATCGAACGGGCACGCCTGGCAGGGGTGATGAACTATGTGGTCAAACCGGTTCGCGCCGAACAGCTGTTTGCCGCTGTGGACCTGGCGATCCACCAGTTCGTTGAACTGTCCACTCTGCGTGACGAGGTCAGCAAACTTAAGGAAACACTCGAGTCGAGAAAAGTTATCGATCGCGCCAAGGGTGTCCTCATGCAGCGCGGCATGGATGAACCCCAGGCTTTCCGGCGTCTGCAGAAGCTGGCCATGGACAAACGCAAATCGCTGCGGGAAGTCGCTGAAGCGATCCTGTTGACGGCAGAGTAACCTGCGCGGTCTTAACCGGTTGCGTTCATTCGGCAAGGTGATATCATACTGGCGAACAACATCGCAGATATCATCCCGGAGTTTGTATGACCGAACCAGTTGATAAAGCATGTGCCGATCCGGCATCCCACCACCTGCATCTCTGCCAGTTGAAGAAACAGGGCTTGACTGATGAGGTTGCTGCCCGAACGAGTGATCCCGGCTATATCTGCCATAACTGCAATATGATGGCGAACCGCGCAGAGGACCTGTGTAATTGCAGCCCGTTTTTTAAGAAGTCTTGACAGTTTTGCCGTGATTCGGTTAAATATGATCAAAATCGTCTACAAATGAAAGGAACTGTCTATGGCGATCTGGAATTGTGAAAAATGCGGTTATGAAAAAGAAGGACGTTGCAAGCCGAAGAAGTGTCCGGAATGCAATGATCAGACTGTTTTTGTTAAACAGGAGAATTAAGCGAACGCGACTAGGCGCCTGCCGGGCAGGCTGCCATGCAGGATAAATCAAGAAGGGTCCGTCATCAATTGGCGGGCCCTTCAGTTGTTTACGTGAAAAAATTATTCAATCAACGATTGCATGACCTGCCCCGCGCCTGCGTTGAAGCAAACGGTCGCCAGGTGGTCATAGGGCGTCGGCGTGCGGTTGATAAAGATCAGGCTGGCACCTGATTGATGGGCAATCAGGGGGAACTGGTTGGCAGGCTGGACTTGCAGTGAAGATCCGATCATCAACAGCAGGTCGCAACCGGCGGCGGCCAGGTAAGCCTTGTCCATCGCCTCGGCCGGCATTGATTGACCGAAGGACACCGTGTCAGGTTTGATCAGACCCTGGCACTCCCCGCAATGCGGGTCCAGCTCTCCCGCTTCCAAACGTTGCTGGATTGCGGCGATTGGCCATTGGCGGCCACAGGCCAGGCATGATGCGGTCATGTTGGTGCCGTGCAGTTCAATGACGCGCGTGCTGCCTGCGGCCTGGTGCAGACCATCAATGTTCTGCGTGATCACCTGGTCCAGCCTGCCTTCTGCTTCGAGTTCCGCCAGGGCATGATGAGCCGGGTTAGGCCGCGCGTTCAGCAGCGCCGGAATCAACTCCCGGCGCATTGACCAGTACTCGACCCGGTTTTCACGACTGGCGAGAAACTCCTGGAATGTAACGATGCGGTATCGATCCCAGAGACCACCTTTACTGCGGAAATCAGCCAGGCCCGATTCAGTCGATATCCCGGCTCCGCAAAAGGCGACGATCTTGCGCGCCCTGCTTATCAGTGCTCTGCCCTGGTCAATGCTTTGCGTGAGTTTTTTCATGTCTCTCGGAGATCAATCAGTTGCTTGCTGCAGACCGGGAAAATGAGCTGTCAATGCGGCTGTTTCCAGGACCCGTTGGCCCAGTTCGACAGCTCTTTGCATGGCAGCGATCAATTGCATGTCGCCGTAAAGGACCGCACCAACGATCTGGCCGTCGTGACAGACCACTCCGCGATAATTGCCGCCTTCGAGAACTTCGAAAAGCCGCGAGCTGGCGTCGGTCGGCTGAATCTGCCCGATGCTGAATAGATCAATGTCGAGCACCTTGATCCGGTTGGTCATTGGTATGCCGGGAAATTCCAGCGAGCCGCCGACAGCGTTGGCTCCAGCAGCCAGGCCCTGGGCATAGCTTGCCGGCCAGATTCCATAAACCCGGCCCTGGTGCTCGGTGACGTCACCCGCAGCCAGGATCCGCTCGTCGGAGGTGAACAGCCGGTCATTGACAATGACACCGTTTTGCACCTTGAGGCCACACTCTCTCGCCAGGTAACTGTTCGGTCGCACACCGGTCGCCAGGATGACCATGTCGGCGGGGATTTCGCGCCCGTCTTCGAGCAGAACGCCATGCACGGCTTCATCACCGGTGAATTCCTTGACCTGGATTCCGCACTCGACCGCCAGATGCTGACTGATGAGATGGCTCTTGAGCAACTCCGCTGCTTTGGCTGGGAGCTGACGCGGCAGCAGCCAATTGAAACCCTCGAGAACGGTGACATGAGCTCCGCGTTTCTGTAATGCCCGCGCCGTTTCCAGCCCGAGCAGGCCGCCGCCGAGACAGACCGCCCGGCAGCCCGGCCGCAAGGTGTCGATCAATTCCCTGGCATTTTCAAGCGTTCGCAGCACGGTTACGCCATCACGGTTGGCGCCGGGAATCGGTGGAATAAAAGGGTGCGCACCATTGCTCAGGATCAACCTGTCGTACCCCAATTGCCTGCCGTCACGTAACGTGACTTTCTGCTCATCGCGATCGATGCTATGGGCATCGCCGACAAGAAACTCGATTTTTCGTGTTTCGAACCAATCCTTGTGCTGAATCGGCAAATCGCTTTCAGAGACTTCACCGGCCAGGAAACGGGTCAGGTTCAAACGAAAATAGGGCAGGGTGCGCTCCCGGGAGACAAGGGTGATTTCAACGTCGGCGCTTTGGCGACGAGCCTCCTCTGCGGCGGTCAGCCCGGCGATCCCGGCACCCAAAATGACCAGTTTGCGAATATCTGCCTGGATGAGTGGGGTTGCTACCATCTCGTAGGGATGGAAGAGCGCTGCTGCTGCGCCACAAACCGGGCAGAATTCAGGCGCGGCAGCACCTTCTGCGATATGGTCGCAGATACTGCACTGCCATCTATCGGTTGTCGGTTTTACGATAGGTTCTCGTCCGATTTCAAAGGGCGAAAAGTGGCTCTTGTCCGCACCGCAGACCGGACACGATGATGGCGCATCTGCACCGTTATGGACGTAGCCGCAGAGCTCGCATTTCCAGGTGTTGATCATGAGAAATCCTGTAATCAGGGTTGTCGGGCACGATGGCTTCGACAACGATATGGTCTGGGCCCGTTTGTTTGAGACCGTTCATGTTTGTCAAAGGAACGTTGCCATAGCGCCGGTTTCGAGTTCGTGTCCGAAGCCGGCAGCGAATCGAGTCATGCTGCACTGTTATCGTCCATTGAGAAGCCCGGCGCTGTGTTGACCGATGTGAACGAGGGTCTTTTTTCTGCCATTTTGTGCCGCTCCAAATTTGGCTTATTCAGCGTTTCATTTTAAACTGTTTTCAACACCTTGCAATCATCGATTTGTCCCGGTCAGAAGTTTTTCCTGGTGGAGCGAGAATGAATAAAAACGACTGCCTTTTACCCCGGGTCGCTATCTGGTTGGTGCCGAGACAACCGGAGCGTGACATCCTCCAGGCTGTGATCGCAGCTTTGGCCGACCGGTTCTCCGCACCGGAATTTGTCCCCCATGCCACGATTTATTCGTGTCGCCGCTCGACACCGCAAACCGAGTTGGCGGTTACAGCGGCACTTGCCAGGCACTGCCCGCCGTTAACCCTGCGCACGGCTGGAATGACATTCACCGACAGATTGACCCGGGCGTTCTTCGTCAGGCTCAGTTCCGGCAAGACGCTCCAGTGGTTACGTAAAGCCGTGCAAACAGAGCTGCGGCAAACTTCAATCGAAGACTTTAACCCCCATCTCAGCCTGCTTTACCGGGTTCTCCCTGTCTCTGACCGGGCACAGCTGATCGAGGAAATCAGGCTTCCGTTTGACGAGATAGTTTTTGACCAGATATGGGCGGTTGCCATTCCCAAAACACTCAACGCCACTGAAAACTTGACCGGGTGGCAGACGCTTTTGCACTGTCGGCTTGATTCCAGCACAATAACCGATAAAATCAGGAAGTGCGTCCACGAAAAATGACAAATCAAGAGGATGACAATGGAAGACAAGATTGAAATTGTTCAGGGTGACATTACCCGGCTGGAAGTCGATGCGATCGTCAATGCTGCCAACCAGAGCCTGTTGGGGGGAGGTGGCGTGGACGGGGCCATCCACCGCTCTGCCGGACCGCAACTGCTTGAAGAATGCCGCGCACTCGGCGGATGCCCGACGGGTGAAGCCAGGCTCACCGCCGGTTACAAGCTGCCCGCTCGCTATGTGATTCACACGGTCGGTCCGGTTTGGCACGGCGGCGACCGTAACGAAGACAACCTCTTGGCCAGCTGTTACCGTAGCAGCCTGGAGTTGGCCTTAAAGCATAAATTACGCAGCATCGCGTTCCCGTCGATCAGTACCGGGGCTTACCGGTTTCCGATAGAAAGGGCCAGCCTGATTGCCCTGCGGGTGATCCATGATTTTGTCGTTTCGGAACCAGACGCCCCTCGGGTTATGATCACCTGTTTTTCCGAAGAAGATCAGGATTTTTATCAAAAAGCCTATCAGGAGTTAACGCTTTAGACGCGATTTTTACTGTTTTGGCAAACATATCGGCCAGATCAATTTCTTAACATTATGTGGTCGTTAATGGAATCAAATTTGCACCGTTTAGTCTGTTGTTTATAAAACACCTTATTTATACCTTGAGTTCGGGCAAATAACCTGATCGTGTCGGGGTAATGACGGAATTCTGATAAACATGGGTTTGGGGAGGGAAGATGATAGACACCATCGGCGAATATGCATCTCGTCCTGTCATCGCTGTTGAGTCACATTCCAGCGTCCTTGACGCGATGAAGCTCATGAGTGATAAATCTATCAGTTGCGTCATCGCCCTTGAGCATGGCGAGCCGATCGGGATCTTGACGGAAAGGGATATTGTCTTTGCCGCGAACTGGCTGTTGGGACAACCTGACCTGCTGATTAATCAAGTCATGAACAAGCCGGTGATGACGGCATCAAGTGACATGAAGATTACACAAGCCCAGCGCGTATTCAGGCAACATAATATCCGTCACCTCGTTGTCCTCGATGCCCGACTTGATATGGCAGGAGTCTTTACCCAGACCGACCTTGTCCGTTCTCTGAGCGGCGAGGCCTTTACCGGGATCACTGACGTCATCGAGTTGATGACCTCGAAAGTCCTGACCGTGACGTGTGATGTCCCTGCACGTTATGCCCTCTCGTTGATGGCTCGTCGATCAATCAGCTGCGTTGTGGTCGTCGAGGACTCCTTTCCCGTTGGCATGTTCACAGAGCGGGACGTGGTGCGCTGTGTTGCCGAGGGGGTTGACCTGGCAACGGCCTCGGTCGGCGATGTGATGAGTTCGTCAATTGTGACAGTGCCAATGACAACGGCCCCTCACGCGACCATCAGGATCATGCAGGAGAAGACCGTCCGGCGCGTTCTCGTGGTTGATGATTTGGGCAGCGTCGCCGGAATCCTGACGCAAACTGATATTGGCAGGGTTCTTGACCGGCAGGATTCAAACTATGCCGGTCGTTTTTTGGGTGACACAGACGGTCTGACAGAAGCTTCACACCGGCCGCTTTAACTTTCATCCAACATCGCACAACACAAGGGCCTTGTCGTCGACAAGGCCCTTGTGTCGTTGATCAGTAGAACACATAAGTGGTTCAGCACGTCACAGGCAGTTGCCGTGGTTTTTTGCCTGCGACCAGGCAGGAGTCTTTTTTATATTCATCGCATGACTGGAAGCATGAGTTTGTCAGCCAGGCGACTGCCTGCTGCTCATCGGTGAACAGGCGTGTTTCGATGCCCCGATTGCTCATTGCCAACTGCACTACCTCTGCTGGAGTCGATTCAATATCATTTAACAGGTAGGCGGCTTTTTTGCCGCGGTGCCCGGCCTGGCCGTTGCCAGGTTGGCAAATTCGTATTGCTGAGAAAACGAGCACGACAGGTCTGCACTTCTGAAATCTATGATATTGCCCTTGAAGGGAACCTGTTGTGAAGCCGCTTCCACGGTTTGCAACGCCTTGAGCCGCAGGGCCAGATCAACAGTTCCACTGTACTTGATCCAGTAGAATCCATTCATGCAATATTTGACACTGAATGGCACGTAAAACGCAAAAAGGCATGCATACGCATGCCCTCCCTGGAAATTTTTGGTAGCGGGGGGAGGATTTGAACCTCCGACCTTCGGGTTATGAGCCCGACGAGCTACCTGACTGCTCCACCCCGCATCAGAGACGCCAAACTACCGGAAGACTTTTGCATTGTCAACCTTTTCAAGAGAGATAAGGGACAGCTGCTTGCCGGTGGGCTCCTTTATGGAGTATAACGTCTGTCACTGAGAGTTCTTCCTGATGTCGATAACAATCAACCTTGAACAAGCATTGTCCCTGCGGGATAGAGGGGCAGTGATGATTGACGCGCGCAGCCCGGCGGAATTTGCCGAGGCAACCATCCCGGGTGCGATTAACATTCCGATCCTGGATGATGCCGAGCGCAAGGAAGTCGGCACGCTTTACAAGCAGGCCGGGAAAACCGAAGCCAGGCGCCGCGGCGTCGTGCTGGTTGCGCCCAAGATCCCGGTGATGGTGGAGCAGGTTGCCGGTTTGCAGGCCGGCACCTCCTTGCCGGTGGTTCTGTTCTGCTGGCGCGGTGGCATGCGCAGCCTTGCCTTGACCCAGTTCCTGGAGCTTGCCGGTGTCCCTGCCCGTCAGCTGGCGCGAGGACATAAAGGCTTTCGCAGGCATGTGCTTGATTTCTTCGAGAAAGGCCAATGGGGCCGACTGGTCGTCTTGCGCGGCCTGACCGGGGTAGGCAAGACTCATTACCTGCATCGCCTGGCCGAAAACGGTTTCCCGATTATCGATCTTGAAGGGCTGGCGAATCATCGCGGCAGCGCCTTTGGCAACCTCGGCTTGCCGCCACAGCCAACCCAGAAGATGTTCGAGGCACTGCTCTGGGACAAGTTGCGCAAGATCCCGAAAGGGGGATTCGCATTAGCTGAAGGCGAGAGCCGCCATATCGGGCGGGTCGTCCTACCGTTGCAGTTGTATAAATCACTGCAGGTCGAGACATCAATCTGGTTGCAGGCCGAGCTGCCGAAGCGGGTCAGAAATATCCTCAGCGAATACCCGGCGATCGACAGCCTCAAGGGTGATTTTGCCGAACCGATCAAATCTCTCAAGGAGAGGCTCGGGAAAAAAACCGTGCGACGATACCTGGAATTGCTCGATGCCGGCAAGTGGGCTGAACTGGTCAGTGATCTGATGGAGAATTATTATGATCCTCTCTACCGGCATACCCTGCCGGAGAGGCGGATTGAGGTCAAGCTTGAACCGGAAAAGTCGGTTCTGAAGCGCATTCAGTCAGCCGTGTCTCAAGTTCTGGATAGTTGAGTTGAGCCGCACTAAAACTTTACTGCGCTGATGCCCTTTTGGTAAGATGACGCACTCGGCAGCCTGAATGGACGACATCATGACGCCAGCACAGATAGATAAGACGATCAACGCGTTGTGTCTTAAATGCCTGCGTCACTGTAAACAGCCGGCTGAGAACCTGCTGCTCGAATGCCCGCGTTATTTCCCATTGCCGTTCAAGGTGGAGAAACTCCGTTTTGATCAGATGGAGTTGTTTGATGGGGATGAATAACAGTCAAGTAGATATTGCTCTGAATGGGCAACAGATTAACCATCTGTTGCCCTGGTGCCATTGACTGATCTAGGGCGAAAGCCGATCCAGAAACGCCACAATTTTCGGTGTAAATTTTTCCGGTTCAACCAGGAACGAGTCGTGGCCGTAATCCGAATCAACCAAATGATACTCGGCTGGCTTCCCCTGGGCATGCAGTATCTCGATCAACTCTTCGGTCTGGTACGGCGGGTAGAGCCAGTCCGAAGAAAAAGCAAACCAGAGCGATGCGCAGTCCAGGTTGCTCAACGCCTCATCCAGTCCCTCGAAGCCCCAGGCAACATCGTAGAGGTCCAAAGACTTGGCCAGGTACAAAAAGCTGTTGGTATCAAAGCGGTCGACAAAGTTGCGGCCGTTGTATGCCAGGTAGCGTTCGATCTCAAACTGGCCAAAGAAATCAAACTGGCCATCCCGGGCGGAGAACCTCCTGCCGAACTTGAGGTTCATAGATGGATCAGACAAAAACGAGATGTGTCCGACGGCGCGGGCCAAAGCCAGTCCGTCAGTCGGCGGATGTTCCGGCTTGTAATTGCCTTTGCGCCACATCGGGTCGTTGTAGATCGCCTGGCGGGCCAGCGCATTCAGGGCGATGGCCATCGGCGACGGCCGCCCGGTGCCGGCAATCGGGATGATCGAACGGACCCGGTCAGGGTAGTGTATCCCCCACTCGATGGCCTGCATGGCGCCCATGCTGCCGCCAATCACTGTAAGCAGCCGGTCGATGCCCAGATGATCAAGCAAAAGTTGCTGGGCTCGCACCATGTCGCGAACCATGATGACCGGGAATTGCAGGTTGTAGGGCTTGCCGGTCCGCGGGTTGGTGCTGGTCGGTCCGGTTGAGCCGAAACAGGAACCGATGACGTTAGAACAGATGACATAATAGTGGTTGGTATCGAGGACTTTACCCGGCCCGATCATATCGTCCCACCAGCCGGGTTTGCGATCTTCCGGTTGATGGCGACCGGCTGCATGGGCGTCACCGGTCCAGGCATGCGCGACCAGTACGGCGTTGGTCCGATCCTCATTCAATCTGCCGTATGTTTCAAAGGCAAGCGTCAAGGGACCGAGTAAGCGGCCGCTTTCCAGGCGCAGTTCGACGTCGAAGTCGACGTATTCTGTTTTGACGATATCTGTCGAACCGGTCACGGTAGAAACCTTGTTGCACATAAAAGGCCCCTTCCCGGGAAATGAGAAGGGGCCGGCAGATACTTAATGAACGGTATTGCGGGCTCCGTCCTCATCTGTCCCGCGGGTTTAACCTCGGGCCGGATTTAGCACCTGGCACCCGCTGTCACGTTTGCTTCAGCGAGTCGGTTGCTGTGGCTTCAAAGGGCCTGTCCCTCCACCACTCTTGATAAAGACGTGTTGCTATGATGCCGAAACTCTAACGAAAACTGTCTGTTTTGTCAAACGCTTTGCTTATGTGAGCTATGATTTGAATGAGCCGATCTGTTTTTCCAGCACGTCGGCCTGCTCGGCGAGGTTCTCGACCACTGTGTCGAGTTCCGTGGTGCGGACCGCGTTTTCTTCGGCAACCTTGCGCACCGCCGATGCGGACTCAACCAGCTGTCGGCTGCGCTCTGACTGGTCCTTGGAAGATTTATCGATCTGTTGCAGCATGTTGCGAATATTTTCCATGCTGGCGCTGATCTGGTGGCTGCCCTTGGCTTGCTCACCGGTGCTGAGCTTGACCTGTGAAGAGATATCTTTCATCGATTCTGCCGCTTCGGCGAGGAGTTGAATGCCGTCAGACTGTTGTTTGACGGCAGCGGATATCTGTTGCAGCATGTTGGAGACCTGGTTGACCGCTTCGGTGATCTGGCGGCTGCCCCGTGACTGCTCCTGGGTGGCGCGTACAATGCTTTTAACCTGCTCGGCAGATCGCAGCGCACTCTGGGTCAGCTTGTCCAGAGCCTCTTCGGCAACCTTAGAGCGTTCTGCTTCCTCATGGACGCGCTCGCTGCCAACCTGCATCGCCTTGACCGCTTCCACGGTGCCGGTCTGCAGACGGCGGATGATCGCAGAAATCTCTTGGGTGGACATGGCGGTCCGTTCGGCGAGCTCGCGAATTTCATCGGCAACCACGGCAAAGCCCTTGCCATGTTCACCGGCTTGTGCAGCAATAATCGATGCATTCAGTGACAGCAGCCGGGTCTGATCGGCGACTTCGTCGATAACGGTCAGGATCGAGCCGATTTCGCCCGACTGTTTGCCCAGTTCTTCAATCGCCCGGCTGGCGTCTTCAACGTTCGCCCTGATCAACTGGATGCCGGAGATCGTCTCGGCCACAGCGGCCTTGCCCAATTCTGCGTCGCGACTGGCCTGCTCCGAGAGTTCGTTGGTCAGCAGAGCGGTTTCCTCGACTTCCTTGATCGATGCGTCCATCTCGGTGATCGATGAAGCGGTCACTTCAGTCGATGACGACAAGTTGTCGAGGTTGTCGGCAACCTGTTGGCTGGACACCGACATTTCCGTGGTCGAACTGGACACTTCTTCGATGGTCGTGAACAGGCGTTCGACCTGGGCGACGATCTCCTCGATGGTTGCGCCAAGTTCCAGGGTCGCTGATGAGGAAACTTCGACTGTCTCGAGCAAGGAACTGATACTGTTGCCGACTTCAAGCGTCGATTCGTCGATGCTTTTAATCGCCAGAACGGAATCCTCGATCGCCCCGGCCTGGTTGACCGTGCCGTTGCTGACATCCTGGGACGTATGGCGGATCTTGTCTGTTGCGACGGAGATATCCGTGCCTGCACTTCGCAGGCGCTGGACCATTTCACGCAGCCGGGCGACAAAAGTATTGAAGTTTTCGGCCAGTTCGCCGACCTCGTCTTTGCTGTTGACGATCAGCGTCCTGGTCAGGTCCGCTTCACCCTCGGAAATCTCTTTCAGGTTGTCGACGACAACCAGCAGCGGCTTGGTCAGTGCCCGGGAGAAAAGCATAGCCGCAACCAGCACGATCAAGACAACGGCAACAATCAGCACGCCCATCAGGTTGCGCAAGGATTGCTGCGCCAGCAGGGCCTGCTTAAGGTCCTGGGCGATGACCAGCTTGAAAGAGGTCCCGGTCAGATCCCGTGTGATCGGCAGGTGGGGTTTGTCCCCGAGCAGGATTTCAGCTTTCTGCTCCGACAGGTCGATCCCCTGTAGGTCAGGATGCGAGGCTCCGACGACGCCCTGATCGCCCAGGAACGCGACTTCGACGCCTGCCATTTCTTTGACATACAGGGCGAATTCATCGTCGAGCAGATAGGCGCCGGCAAGAAAGCCGACGATATTGTCCTGCAGCCTGACCGGGCTGACCACAAGGATCGTCAGCTTGCCGAGATAAGTTGTCAGCCCTGCCTGGGTCTCGCCTTTTTCGCGGGCGTCGATGAGCAGAGGATGATCCGTCTCCGCCTGTTCCGGTAAAGTCAGCCCCTCATTCTGGACTCTGAACAGAGACGCACCGCCAGCGCCAAGGACTTCCAAAATATCCATGCCGTACTGTTCCCGGTCGGCTTCGATCGGTTCGCGAAGCTGATCGATATCTCCGGTCAGGGAAGCGTAATACAGGGCATTGACGATATCGGAGGAGTTGCTCAGCAGGCGAAGGTAGTTGGAAAGCTCCTGTTGACTGCTGGCGGTGCTGCGGGCAACGAAGTTGCTCGATTTCTCGGCAAACTGCGTCATGCTGGTGCGAATCTGGTCTTTGGTAAAATTGGACAGGAAGATCATGCTGAACAGCAAGGGAACGACGGCAACCAGAAGCATGACGAGCAAGGTTTTGCCGCGTAATTTCATATTGAGCATTTGGTGACCTCGAGCAAGGTTGGAATATCAGAACAAAAATTCGCTGCGCATTATTTCACAATCTTCGCCTTTGATGCAATGTTTGATGGAATGGTCAACCCGAGTTGACCGGCCGTCTCCTGGTTGATGGTCAGGGAGATCTTTTTCGCTTCCCTGACGGGGAGGATATGGACTTTCTGTCCCTGCAGCACCTGCAGCGCATGCACAGCGACCAGCTTGCCCTGTTCTTCCGGATCGGCTTCAAGCCCAAGCAGTGCGCCGGCTTCGGTTAAACCGGGGACCTGCGAAAAAACGATACAGCCGTTTGCCTGTGCTGCAGCAAGAATCTCTTTGCTCTGCAGGGCGACGGCAATGCTTTCGGTGAGGAACAAGGCGTCGGATTCAGCCGCCAGTTGACTGCCGAGCTCTGCCGCCTCCTTCGGATTGCGGGCGTTTTCGGCAGAAACCGTGAAGCCAAAGCCTTTGCCCTGTTCCTCGATCTCTGCCAACTGCTGCGCTGAGCCGCCTTCTCCCTTGGTATAGAGGACGCCGACCTTTTTAACCGGTTTGATCGCAACCAGGGCTTCGACGAGTTGCTTGATGCTCGTCTTGCTGGTGGCGCCGCTGGCATCGGCCCCGGGCGCCGCTAGCGTTTTGACGATGCCAAGGAAAACCGGGTCATAAACATCGGCGAACAGCAAAGGTGTGTCCTTGAGCTCCTCTTTGGCAACCTCGGCGGCACGGCAACCGTAAGTCACCACGACGGTTGCACCTGCGGCCTCGAACCGGCGCAGGCTGTTGACCAGTGACATCTTGTCGGCGTTCGGCGTTTGGGCGAAAATTTTCAGTTTGCCTTCGCCAAAGCCGGCGGCCTGCAGGACCTTGACCATCGCCTGGTGGGCCTGCTGGTAGCGTGGCAGGTCCGCCGTGACGATGGCCCCCAGGATCGGCTCGGCATTGACCGGCCGGTTGAAAAGCATAGCGCAGAGCACGACCGCCATGACTATCAAGCTATGCAAAAGCTGTTTTTTCATATTTCACGCTGCTCCAATCGCAGTTGACTGAAGAATAAAACCGCCCCGGAACATCTTCATTCAGAAACTGCCGCCGAGGCTGGCGATGAACGTTTGTGCCGAACCGTCGAAGACATCGGAATTTTGATCGTCGTAATCGTCGTAGGTGTACTCGAACTGGGCCCGCAGCATCCTGGTGAACTGCCAGGTGATCCGGCTTTTGATGCCGTTTTGCCGGATATCGAATTCGCTGATATCTTTCAGCTCTCGAGGGTCAGTAATGTTGGGCCCTATAAAATTCTCTGAACCCGGGGTGAATTCAGACTTGGAGCGGATATGGTAGCCTTCGACCCGGCAGTTCAGGTTTTCCAGGATGCGCAGGTTCATTCCGGCGGAGAGGGTGTGGACCCGCTGCTCGAAATCGCCATCATCGTCGACAAAGGAATAGTCGGCATCTGGAGGAAGGTCAGGATCAGGTCCTGAGCCGTAGAGTGTATCCTGATCGATCTTGGAGTGCAGCATACCGTAGTTGAAGTCTGCGGAAACGATGCTGTTCGGGATGAACCAGAGGCCGAGGGCCAAGTTCTCGCGCTCCTCGTTACGGTCGAGGTCGAACGATATCGGCGTTGGCGTCCCTACATCGGGTTTGTCAAACTGGGTGAGCGTTCGGTCGTCATTTTTGCCGCGTAGTATGTCCAGGCTACCGGTTGCCCCCCAGACCGCGGATGGTTTGTAGCTGACGTTGAAAAAGAACTCGTTGCTGGAACTCAGGCTGCTGCCATAAGCGGGGTTGTCGACGTGTTTGTATTCATACCAGCCGTTGAGTTTGAGCGCCGACCTTTCAAGGTGACGGGAAAAGAAGCTCAGCCGGAACCGGTCGATCGTTTCGTTACTCGGAACATCCCAGTAGGGGTCTTCTACACCACCAAATGAACTGAACTGAGTAGGTGGCCCGGTATGGTTGCGGTCGGTGTCTTCGCGCTCGTAGTCGCCTTTGAGTGTCAGGCGACGGCTTGGCCGGTATGAGATGTTCGCCGCATAATTGTTGCGGTCGATATCGATGCTCTGCCGAACGGCGGCTTGAGTTGCGAAAACAGGCCCGAAATTGTAACTTGATGATTGAGTGGCCGGGCCATCGCTGTCAAGATCCAGCATTCGGTAACGGAAGTTCACCGTCCACTTCTCGCCGGGGGTGTAGGTGACATCGGCGGCCAGTTTCTGGTAGTCGGTTTCTGTGTCTACCGGGCGGATATCATTGCCGTCCGATTCGTTCTCCCGCTTGCCGATCGTGTAGCTGGCGGAGGTGACAAAGCCGCCGGATGGCGGGAGGTTAACCTTGAAAGTCGACTCTATTAGCCTGGAGTCGGGTGCTGTATCATGTTCAAAGAATGTGCCTGGGTTGTCTGGGTCGCTTGCCGGTCGACCCAAACTATGACTGTTAAACGGATCGCTGGGGTCAGCCGATTTTTCCCGGAACTCCCGCCAAGTTTGCAGGAAGGCTATGTCGGCTGGCCCAAGGTGGGCGTCAAATCCGGCCGTAATCTCTTCGGTGACCATGTTGTTCTTGCGAGTGCCGCTCTGCATGTGACAGCTACCGGCACAATTTTCATCGACAAAACGCAGCTGCATATCGCCTTTTTTCTCCAGGCGCCAGTAAGAGAGGTTGATGTGGGCCGGGTAATCGGGAATCTTGCCCCGCAGCTTGACCTCGTTGATGGTGATGCGCCGGCCATAATCATTGCCGGGGTCGTTATCGGTGTATCCCACATCGGAGGCAGGCAGCGGGTCGGGGTCATAGTTTTCACGACCTGCCGGATCTGGAAGGTAGGGCACGTGGTCCAGGTTGTGATACATCCTTTCCGAACGGAGGTGCAAACGGAACAAGTTGGTGTCGAGATCGCCGGCGAAATTGAAATCTTTGTGCCCAAGGTAATCCCCGACCAGGGAGAACTTTCGGTCGGTGTCATATCTCTTGACGACGAAGTTGAAGGTCGGGCTGTCGTTAAGGTAGCTGTATTCCGCGGCCCGGTTCGGGCTGTCGTCGGTATCGACGAAGCGGTAGCCCGCCGCAACCTCGACGATCTGTTCGTCCTCCAGACTCAACAGATCGGTGGAGTCTGCCAGACTGAAAGTTGCAGGTAGCGTCAACAAGAAAAAAGTCAAAATCCCGTATCGCATATATTTTTGAATCATTTTATTCATCTCCTGTGTCCCCGAACATAATAGGCAAGTCCAACCTGCATGTAATTGCCGAAGCTACCTGGCAAGGAAAGTGCCCCGGCCGTGCGACGATGGGTTGTCGCTTCCGTGGATGGCCGAATGGCAGTCCGTGCAGCGGGTGTAGTAAGCCTGCTTAGCTGGAAGTGTGGCTAGCGGCTCGTAACGAAATTCATAGTGCGATGCGGCATGGCATTGCATGCATAGGAAAGGCTGCGAGACATCCAGCAAAGGTTCATTGGGTGACCCGTGGGGACTATGACAGTTGGTGCATTCTTCGGTAACGTCGGCGTGCTCGTAGACGAACGGCCCCTGGTATTCCATGTGGCAGCGGGTGCAGAGGGCCTTGGAGGTCATCCCCTTGAGGCTGTTCTCGTTGGTTGAGTTGTGCGGGTCGTGACAGTCGGTGCAGGCCATCTTGTGTTCCGGCACCGGGTGATGGGAAAACTGGGCGAACTCCATCTTGACCTGCGTATGGCAGCCGGTACAGTGTTCATACTCCTCCTGGCGGCCGACTTTCTGCTCGGGCCCTTTGTGCAGCTTGTGGCAATCGAAGCAGCTGACGTCATTCAGGGCATGCATGCTGGAATTCCAGCTGTGCAGGTTCGGCGTCGAAGCCGCCGAATGGCAACGCAGGCAGAGCATCGATTGGGCCTGGGCCGGGAACTCGTCAATCGGCAGCAGGGTTTTGAAGTCGCAGGGTTGCTCTGCAGTTATGTTCTCGACGGCCATGCTGCCGGGGCCGTGGCACGATTCACAGTTGACCAGCGGCAGGCCGGTCTCCTCGGAGATCTGGTCGCCGTGGATCGAGTGTTTGAAGTCGCTGGCGATCCTGTCATGAATGTGGCATTTTGCCAGACAGTTTTCGTCGCCGATGTAATTGGCTTCGAGGTTGCCCACCAGGATGGTCTCGTAATCTCTGACGGGTGCGATCGGTTGTGATGTGCGCAGGGTGGCAAGATCGGTGCATGCAACAATAAACACGCTTGCCAGGACAACGAGGACCGGAATTCGATATCGCAAAGCCATACCTCCTGAAATGAAGTAGAAACCGATTTAAAAAAGTTGTCTGGAGAAAAACGTCTTCTCCAGCCAGTACATCAATGTCTAGTAATTCCGCAATAATCGCTGCAATCCTGCAATAAGCGTTCCTGTAAGAAAAAATTCATTGGTCGAACCAAATATTCGCCTCGAATGTGATGGCTTTGAAGGCAGCTCGATAATCGTCGATAACGATCTAGTCCATGAATTCATGGGCTTTTGCGCTGTGTGAAGGATCGGAAAAGGGGGACGCATGGTTTCTGCAAAAAAAATCAAGAGAAACGTCAGCATGGGGCTGGTTACCCGGTCAGGTCTTGCTATCTCTTCGTTTCGCATCTCTTCGGTGCTTAAGATCATAACTCGAAGTTTTGATAGCATCTTATGCTTAATTATATAAAAATTAGGGCAAATTATATATAAATTAAATTAAAAGTCAAGAAGTTCAATGTCAAAAAAAACCATGAGCATGGTCTGATGAAAGGCGCCCTGCCCTATGTGCCTCTGGGATACAGGTGACAAAAATGGGACAGGAGTGATGACTAAAAATGGACGTCGGGCTTGGTCGGTCTGATTGATACAGTGCGTAGCTAAGCTTGTAGCTAACAGGCCTTAACAAGGCGGTCTATTGTCGCACTTCGCATGCCGCTCCCGCTGTTCGGGGCGACCGCAGTGTGCCTGGCGGGTTTGGTCAGCGGTTAGGAGGGAGGGCGGTTGGCGCCGGGCTTGGGGTCAACCTGTCTGGCGGCGAGGCCGGCAAAGTCATAACGGGACAGATTTTGCATAAAGTCTTCACGGATCTCCGCCCAGGCGCCATGAATCGGGCAGAAAAATTCCCGTTCACAGGCACCCTCTTCAACCAGGCAATGGTTGAGGTAGACGGGTCCTTCCTGAGATTTGATCACATCCAGAAGGGTTATCTCGGCGGGATCCTTGGCCAAATAAAAACCACCGCCGACACCACGTTGTGAGCCGACAATGCCGTCTTTGATCAATGGCTGCAGAATCTTGGTCAGAAAAGCCGGAGTAATCTCCTGCGCTTTGCAGATGTCTTTTTTGTAAACGATCTCGCCAGCCGGCCGGCGGGACATGTAGAGAATGGCACGAATGGCATATTCTGTTGCGCGGGTGATAATCAACGGGATTCCCTCTGTCAGTATTCTTGACAATTTTTGTAATAAAGTAATGGTTTGAGCCGGTTGTGTCAATCATTAATCCTTATGCCGTCGCAAGTTGACCGTGTCCTGAGGGCGAAGTTCAGCGTGCTGATTGACAGCATCTTCCAGCCAGAGGCATTATGCACAATGCACGGATTCATCCAG
>JBFLJZ010000291.1:0-4854 GCA_040882925.1 Desulfuromonadales bacterium | reverse complement strand
CCAGCCAGGCCCTGCGCGCGCTGCTGGAGTTTCTCGCCGAGCATACGACAGCAAAACAGATCAACCTGCTCTCCTACAGCGCCGGAGGTCGCGTCGCTTCAAAAGCCCTGCATGAGTTACGCACTTCATACAACTCTCTCGACCAAGATGCGGTTAAACAGAAGTTCCGCCTTGGCTCTGTAATCTTTGCGGCCGCCGATGTTCCCTTGCGCACCTTCCAGGAACGACTCCCATCAATCAGCGCTCTTGCACAGCAGGTCGTCATTACAGTCTCCGATCATGACCCGGCATTGCTGGCCGCTGAGAAATATATGGATGGTGGGGTTCGCATCGGTGAAGAATCGGCAGTGACGGAAGAACTGGCCGTGGTTGAGTCTTTGGGGGTCGAAAACTTCGAGGTGATTGACCTGTCGCTCAACCAGGAAGGGCGCGGCTTTGATATTATCGGTCATCACTACTGGTATCGTCACCCCTGGGCCAGCAGTGACATCGTCCTGTTACTGCGGACCAACCTGCCGTCCCATCTCCGCGGTTTAAGTCCCGCCGAACTGGAAGGTGTTTTCTTCATGTCGCCAGAGTATCCAAACGAAGTACGCGAAGCGACCAGGCACGAGCTCGGCAGCCGATGGTTTGGCGGCGAGAAAGAGAAATAAACGACTATTTTTGCAGCAGCACGGCGGAGTCAATGAACGTGAATACCCGAATCTTCCTGATTGCAGTCACATTCGTTTTAACCGCAACCAGCCTGACCCTTGCCTCACCATCCTTCGACTGCAGCAAAGCCGCCGGCGAAGTGGAACAACTGGTCTGTCGCGACCAGTCGTTGGCTAATCTGGACCAGGAACTGTCCGAGGTTTACGAGTCTGCAATGAAACGCCTGCCGACGAATGAGCATGCCAAAACACGGGCGATGCAGCGGGGCTGGATCAAGGGTCGAAACGATTGCTGGAAGGCCGAGGACGTAAGGGGCTGTGTTGAAGTTAGCTACCAGGTACGTATCGTCGAATTGCAGATTACCGGTGGCCTTCTGATGGCTCCCGATTACACGACCCTGATCTGCAACCAGCAACAGAACATACCGTTCACGACCGTCTTTTACAACCAGACGAATCCGCCCAGTGTCGTCCTAACCTGGGGTTCAGACCAGGTTATCGCTTTTATCCAGCGCAGCGGCAGCGGCGCCCATTATGCCGCACCGGGTGTTGACTTCTGGTCTCATCAGGGTGAATCCAGGGTTGACTGGTTCGGGACCGAATTGCTCTGTCTCCCTCACGGTGGCGCAACCACTGACCACCCCGGGGAGGCTTTGTCTTTAGAGCCTTTGCGTAACGCCACTTACCACGGCTTTGACGATATTGCGACCATCACCCTGCAGGATGGCCGCTGGGAAGGCGAGCCGTATGTGGTCGGCGGCGCAACCCTGCCCCAGGCGCAGATGCTCGAGGAGCTTTACATAAGCGGTGATCTCAACCAGGATGGCAGGTCCGAAACAGCGGTCCTGATCAACTATGCCCCCGGTGGCACCGGAGACTTTTTATATCTGGCCCTCGTCCAGGAGCAGGAGGGCTTGCCGGTCAACATTGCCACCGCGCCGGTTGGTGACCGCACGCGCGTTCGCGACTTTGTCATCAAGGGAAAGGAAATCCTTCTTGATCTGATCCAGGCTGGCCCGGAGGATGGGATGTGCTGCCCGGGCGACGTGGTGACGCGAGCCTGGACCTTTGACGGGCAGCGCCTGGAAGAACAACCACTTGAGCAGGCGGCTGAACGTCTGTCTCCCGCCCTCCTTGCCGGGCAATCTTGGCAGCTGAAACGCTGGCGTCACGAAGAGCCGATCGTCTCGCCCGCACCCATCACCCTGACCTATGAAAATGGCACGTTAAGCGGTCACGCAGGATGCAATCGCTACTTTGCCAGCATAAAGGGCGGCAGCACGCCGGGCGACGTGACCATAGCAGAGATCGGCACGACCCGGATGAGCTGTGCCGATTCGACCATCACAGCTGCTGAGCAGAAGTTTCTTGAGCAGCTCTTACAAGTCACCCAGTTGTCATGGTATGCTGGCTCCATGACCCTCGCTTACGGACAGGGTCAGGATTCGGGGGTCATGTACTTTGATGCGATCCCCGGCGGTACCCTCCATTGACACAGAGGGTTTCATAGTAGACAGTTTCGATAAGCCTTAGCCTGCCCTTGTTTAAACGAGAGACGCCTCGGTACTTTTATAAATTGATCATCGCATGAAACTTTTCCTCATCCTTCTCCTGGTATTTTCTCCGACCCAGGTCGCCGCTGACTGCGTCATCCTGCTGCACGGCCTTGCACGCACTGACAGCTCCATGAAAAAACTGGAGGAGACGCTGCAAGAGGCCGGTTACAAGACAGTTAATATCGACTATCCCTCCAGGAGGCATCCAATTGAGGCCTTGTCACAAAGCGTAATCCCCTCGGCCCTGAAACAGTGCCCGGAAAATCAAAATATCGACTTTGTCACGCACTCCCTGGGTGGGATCTTGGTCCGGCAATACCTGGATTGGCACGAGATCCCAAAGCTCAGCCGTGTCGTGATGCTGGGGCCGCCGAACCAGGGTAGTGAAGTGGTTGACAAACTCGGCCGTTTTCCCGGTTTCAAATTTATCAACGGGGAGGCTGGCTTACAACTTGGCACCGGAGAGCTGAGCTTGCCCAACAGGCTTGGTAAGGCGGAATTTGACCTCGGCATTATTGCCGGGACCAACAGCATCAACCTGATCTTGTCGATGCTCATCCCCGACACAGATGATGGCAAGGTCTCCGTGGAACGCACCAAACTAGAAGGGATGAATGACCACATCGAAATGCCTGTCAGCCACCCGTTTTTGATGCAGGACGATGATGTGATTGAACAGGTCCTTCACTATTTGCGTTATGGTTATTTTAAACGTGACCAGATGGAATCCTTCCAGGGGCCTATCACATTAAGAAGATTGACCGCGCTTTAAAAATGAACGACCCCGCCGCAAGCCGCGGGGAGTTAGACCCACTAGTGATTAATGTTTTGCTATGGCAACTACCTAACTTCACATATTCCAAAGATTTCGGGAGCAGGGGGTCGCTGGTTCGAATCCAATCAACCCGACCAGTATTGACAAGGAGCGACCTTCTCGGAGTCGCTCTTTGCTTTTTTACTTATATTACTGCATTGTCATGAGGTGGTTAGATTGGCAGTTTTGCGAGATTCTTACTGGCCCTACAATTTAAGAAAGGCTAGCCTATATCGTCTGTGCTGGCAAAAAACAAAACACCCCACAGTCAAAACCATAGTGGTCGCAAATTTGGTCGCAAATGAGATTTATACATTAAAAAAAGCACTCATCAAAACTGATAAGTGCTTGTTTTTATTGGAGCGGGAAACGGGATTCGAACCCGCGACCTTCAGCTTGGGAAGCTGACACTCTACCACTGAGTTATTCCCGCGAATTGATCGATGATTATAGGACCCTAAAAATTG
This sequence comes from Desulfuromonadales bacterium, assembly GCA_040882925.1. Taxonomy (GTDB): domain Bacteria; phylum Desulfobacterota; class Desulfuromonadia; order Desulfuromonadales; family BM103; genus JAFDBW01. The sequence continues at coordinate 1,364 of JBFLJZ010000291.1, read as the reverse complement.
CCTTGTCAATCGATATTCTTGTAATGATTCAGGAGATATTCCCGGGCATTCTCTGGACTATCAACCCGGCCATAGATTTCAGCCTTTCTGAGAAGACGCAGGGCGCGCGACATATCAGGTCCAACCGGCAGGCCGAGCTCAAGCTGCAACCAGTGGCCATCGACGAGTTCTTCGGGCGGTTGACCGTCCAGTGTGTCAACAACCGGCACCCAACTACAGAGCAAGTCACCGCTGGCTTGCTCGTTCAAGGCGTCGATAGCTGCCAGCGCCAGCAGCCATAGCCTCGGCTCGATGCCGTAACCGTGTACCCACCAGGCGAACGCCCTTGGTCGCCGGCTGACCTTGTTCAACTCTTCGAGCGTTTCTAGGTTAATCCCCGCAACGGCCTTCACATAGGATTTCGCCTTGCGACTCAGCAGCCACTCTTCGGCGAGCCGGCCCGGCAAGTCAGTGTCCAGACGGGCGAGGAGCAGCGTCCACAGCAAAAGCGTCTCAAAACGCAAGCCCTGTTCAACTTTGCGCGCCAACCAGTCCCTGACCTCTGGCTGTTGCCCTGACAGGCTGCGCCAGAAGTTTCTGATTACGACCAGCGCTTCAGAAAGGTCACCATGTTTTGCCGAATAATTATTTTTAAACAGATAGTTACCGGCATTGCTTTCAGAAAGCAGGTGAAATCCCCTCTCGGCCTCTTCGCTGGCCAGGATCTTCCAGATTTCCTGACGGACCCTTTCCGGCGCGACTCGACAGAGTTCTGTTGACCCGGCCTGCATGCAGTCGAGGGTTTTTTCTTCAATCTGCAGGTGTAGCGCCGTTGCGTGACGAACGCCTTTGACAATGCGCAGCGGGTCATTGACAAAGGCATCTCCGGACACCATCCGCAGCAAGTCCTGCTGCAGGTCTGCCAATCCGGAGACAGGGTCGACGAGGGATGTTGTCGTAAAATTCGCCGACAGGTGGAGAGCCATCGCGTTGATTGTGAAGTCACGATCAAGCAGATCCTGATCAAGTGAAGAGGCTCGGAATGGCGCGAAATCAAAGACGGGATATAGCTTGTCGCAGTCGAAGACGACCCGGCTCTGCCGGCGCTCTTCGTCGAGCCAGAACCAGTGTCCGCCATGTGCCCCGGCAAACGACTTTGCCAGCGTTGTCGGGTCTTCAGGAGAGATCAAATCTACATCCTGGACCGTTTGGCCGGTCAGCACATCTCGAACCGCACCGCCTACGACGTAGATTTCCCAGTCGGCGCAGCAGGCAATCAGCTTTTCGAACAGCGGCAGGCACTTCAGCCCGGACTCGAGGTTGCCAGTATCAACAAGCATAACTTAATCCGCAACGACATCCCGCCCCACGGCAAAAAATACACT
>JBFLJZ010000008.1:0-3739 GCA_040882925.1 Desulfuromonadales bacterium | reverse complement strand
TCGGTTTTACGCGTCCCTTCCTGCGTGCGCTCGGCATGGTCAAGAAACATGCCGCCAAGGTCAATCGCGAGTTGGGCCTGCTCGACGAGCGCATCGCACTAGCGGTCATGGATGCTGCCGAGGAAGTGATCATTGGCGACCTTGATGACCATTTCCCACTTGATATTTTCCAGACCGGCTCCGGCACCAGCACCAACATGAACGCCAACGAGGTGATCGCCAATCGGGCCTGCCAGTTGCTCGGCGAGACCCTCGGCGAGCGCACCGTGCACCCCAACGACCATGTCAACTACGGCCAGTCGAGCAACGACGTGATCCCCACCGTCATGCACCTTGCCGCGGCAATGGAAATCAGCGAGAGCCTGCTGCCGTCGCTCAACGACCTGAGCAAGACTCTCGGCGCGAAAGCCCGCGAGTTCGATGAGATCGTAACCATCGCCCGAACCCATCTGCAGGATGCCACGCCAATCCGCCTGGGCCAGGTTTTCGGCGGCTACTTCCGCCAAGTGACGATTGTCTCCGGCGAACTCGAGCGGGTCCTCGACGGCCTCTGCGAACTGCCGCTCGGCGGCACGGCAGTCGGTACCGGACTCAACACCCACCCCGAGTTTGCCCAGCGGATGATAGCCGGGCTTGCCGAAATCACCGAGCTGCCTCTGCGCGAGGCAAAAGACCACTTTGCGGCACAGGCCGGCAAGGAGCAGGTGGTCGCCGCCAGCGGCGCCCTGAAGACCACGGCCGTGGCGCTGTTCAAGATCGCCAACGACATCCGCTTTCTGGCTAGCGGACCGCGCTGTGGCCTCGGTGAACTGCAGCTGCCGGCCGTACAACCCGGCAGTTCGATCATGCCCGGCAAGGTCAACCCGGTGATGGCGGAAAGCCTGATGCAGGTCTGTGCCCAGGTGGTCGGCAACGATGCCGCGATCACCCTCGGCGGTTTATCGGGGAATTTCGAGTTGAACGTGATGATGCCGATGATGGCACACAACCTGATGCAATCGATCGATCTTCTGACCAATGCGATCGACCAGTTCGACGAACGTTGTCTGCAGGACTTGGCCGCCGACCACGAACGATGCGAGAGCCTGGTCGAGGAGAGCCTGGCGATGTGCACGGCGCTGGCCCCGGTGATCGGCTACGATCGTGCCGCGGCAATCGCCAAGCAGGCCCACGAAAGCGGGCGGACCGTTCGCGAGGTTGCCATGGCGGAAAAGGTGTTGCCCGACGACGAACTGGATCGCCTGCTCGACCCGCGGCCGATGACCGAGGCGGGGATTCCGGGGAAGACCCGCTAAAGCAGTACGCAGGGAAAACCTGTGAAAAGTGAAATGTAAAAGGTGAAAAAGCCGAGTCTCTGTTTATGCCGGGTCTTTTCCCATTTTATTTTTTACATTTAACGAGTCTATGACCAGAAAAGAATCCTACCGCCAGATACTGCTGCGCTACAACAAGGAGCGCCGCCGCAACCTGCTGGCGAAAGCCGGTGCCAACCAATTTGTGTTGGTGCTCGACCGGCTCAAGCCCGGCTTCAACGTCGGCAAGATCTTCCGCAGCGCCCAAGCCTTCGGCGCCGCCGCCGTCCACCTGGTCAATGTCGGGCCCTTCGACCCGTCGCCCGCCAAAGGCTCGTTCCGCAAGGTGCCCGCGGTTTTCCACGAAAGCTTTTCTGAATGTTTTGCCGCTCTGAACGGACGGGGCTACAGCTTCTTTCTCCTCGAGCCGCAGGGAACGGCCCTGCTATATGCCACGCAACTGCCGCACAAAAGCGCATTCATTCTCGGCCACGAAGAGTTCGGCTGCAGTTTCGAGCCAGGCGATTATCCAGAGATGCAGAAGCTGACCATCCCGCAGTTCGGCAGCGTGCAGAGCCTCAACGTCAGCATCGCTGCCTCGATCGTCATGTATGAATATGTACGACAGAAGGTAGGAACGAGTGATGAGGGAGGTGACAGTTCAAAGGTTTCAAGTCCTGGTATCTGAAACCTTTTCCATACCAGGATTTCTTTTGCTCTTTGGCCGGCAGGATCAGGGTGTCTCGTCCCGCGGCCCGCGCAACTCGTCTCGTTCCCTGCCGCATTGCCAGCAGGACCCGAACTGGCCCTCCAGCGTTTCACCGCAAGACGGACAGGTCCAGGATACCGACGTAACGTCTTCCCTGAGCCAGCCGTCGAGCAGGGACTTGGCGCGCGGCCAGACTTCATCGTCGACCACCCAGAGCTCCGGGAAACATTCGAGAAAAGGGATTTCGCCGAGCGCTGCGAAGAGCTGCTCGTTGCGGATCAGGCAGGCGACACCCTCGCGCTCCAAAAGCTCCTTGAGCAGACCGGCTTCGGTACGATCGGCCAGCGTGAAGGTGTACAGTTTCTTCATCTCCAGGGCTTTCAGGCCAGTGCGCCGAGCAGGCCGGCGCCGAGTTCTGCCTTCTGCCATTGCTTCAACCCGGAAACCTTGTCCAGCTCGACCATCGATTGCGGGTTCGCCAGGGCCAGCGCGTCGAGGGCAAAGTTGTTAATCAGAACTCCGGGATCCAGGGCATACTTGAAAGCTTCTTGCGCGCGCCATTTCTTCAGCAACTTGAAACGGTCTTCGCGGGCCGGGTCCCTCTCCTTGCGCGGCAGCCGAGGATAGAGCGGCAACTCCCCCTCGGGGATATTCCTGCCCCTGGCAACAGCGACCAGCAGCGACTTGCCGAACCGTTCGAGCAGCCGGGACGGTAATCCCTCGATGCCGAGCAGGTCGTTTTTCTCTTGCGGAATGCGTTGGGCCAGTTCAAGCAGCACCTTATTACCGAGAATCTTGTAGACAGGCCGGTCCAGTCTGGCGCCTTCGCCTTCCCGCCACTGCAGGAGACATTCAAGCACGCCAAGCTCACGACGCGACAGGGCTCCGGCACCTTTGAACCGCAGGCACAAGGGCCCTCCGTTATCGGCAAAACGCACCTTTTCGAGCAGGGCACACTCCTCGGCAACCCAGCTCATCCGTCCCAGCGTCTCCAGGCGCACGACGAAAAGGTCCATCAACTGATGCAGGTAACGGGTGTCGGCGGCAGCATAACGAATCATCTCGGCAGGCAGCGGGCGCTGCGACCAGTCTGCTTTCTGGTATTTCTTGTCCAACTCGACGCCAAAGTGCTTGTTCAGCAGATCAGCCAGGCCGATCCGTTCTTCGCCAAGCAGCTGGGCGCTGATCATGGTGTCAAAGAGACCTCGCACATTCAGATCGAAATCGCGCCTCAGGCTGCGCAGGTCGTAATCAGCGGCATGGAAGATCTTGCGGATCGCCCGATTGGCAAACACTGCTTGCAGCGGAACCAGGTCGGTCGCCGTGAGGGTGTCGACCAGCACGGTCCGCTGCCTGGTCGAGATCTGCATCAGGCAGATCTTCTCCCGGTAGTTGTGCAGCGAGTCCGCCTCGAGGTCGACCGCGATCGCCGTCTCCGCGGCGAGCGGCCCGGCCAGTTCGGCGACTTCGGCATCGGTTGTCAGTATTGCGATGTTTTCCATTAATGTCCTTGCAAAGCTAAAAAAGTAAAAAGTGAAACGTGAAACGTGAAACGAAAAGGAGAACAAAAACTTTCTCTAAAACCAGGTCTTTTCACATTTTATTTTGTACCTTTCCCTTTCACACACCTAAACCATCTCCTGGAAGAAGTTGAAGGTCGAGGTTTCCGGCAGGCTCACGTTGCGCCTGAAAGCCGAGAGGACGTCTGCGTATGCGGGGGAGGACAACCCCAGATGGG
>JBFLJZ010000290.1:0-2591 GCA_040882925.1 Desulfuromonadales bacterium | reverse complement strand
GTCGTCCTGGTGGTTGCCGCTGATGACGGCGTCATGCCGCAGACCAAGGAAGCGATCAATCACTCCAAGGCCGCCGGTGTGCCGATTATCGTCGCGGTCAACAAAATCGACAAACCGGATGCCAATCCGGACCGTATCATGCAGGAACTCTCGGAGCTGGAACTGCTTCCGGAAAGCTGGGGTGGCGACACGATCTACGTCAACGTTTCGGCCAAGGAGAAAACCAACATCGATCAGTTGCTCGAGATGATCCTCCTTCAGTCTGAAGTTCTTGAACTGAAAGCCAACCCGGATAAAAGAGCTCAGGGTACGATCGTCGAGGCGCGTCTCGACAAGGGGCGTGGTCCCGTCACGACAGTGCTGGTTCAGCAAGGGACCTTGAAAGTTGGCGACCCGATCGTCGCCGGTCTGCATTATGGCCGTGTCAGGTCGATGGCTGATGACCGCGGTCAGTCTGTCGACAAGGCCGGACCGTCCTTCCCGGTCGAGGTGACCGGTTTGTCCGGTGTTCCGGAAGCCGGTGAATCGTTTCACGGTGTTGAAGATGAAAGGGTCGCCAAGGAAGTCGCCCAGCATAGGCTGCAGAAGGTTCGTGAAGCCGAACTGGCGCAGAGCAGCAAGATCTCGCTGGAACAGCTCTACGCCCGCATCCAGGAAGGTGACGTCAAGGAGCTCAAGGTTGTGGTCAAGGCCGACGTCCAGGGTTCTGTCGAAGCCGTTGCCGATACTCTGACCAAACTGTCGACAGACGCCTGCCGACTGATTGTCATCCACTCGGGCGTCGGTGGTATCACCGAGACCGATATCAGCCTGGCTGCGGCATCCGATGCGATTGTGCTCGGCTTCAATGTCCGCCCGGCGCCGAAGGCCAGCGGCCTGGCCGAGCTCGAAGGTGTTGATATCCGTCTTTACAATGTCATCTACGATGCCGTCAATGACATCAAGGACGCCATGGAAGGGCTGCTTGCACCGACCCTCAAGGAAGTCGACCTCGGCCGTGCTGAAGTGCGCGAGGCCTTCAATGTGACCAAGGTGGGGACCATCGCCGGCTGTTACGTGATCTCCGGCAAGATCCAACGCAACGCGCATGCCCGCCTGCTGCGTGACGATGTCGTGGTCTGGACCGGCAGGTTGTCGTCTTTGCGTCGTTTCAAAGATGATGTCAAGGAAGTCGGCACCAACTACGAGTGCGGCATCGGTCTTGAGAATTACAACGATATAAAGCCCGGTGATATCATCGAGGTGTACGAGATCAAGGAAGAGAAAACCTCCCTTTAAGCTGGCGATGGTTACACAATGGTGATTGGCGTCCTGCAAATTGACCTGCGTCTGCATACACCACAGAACTTGAAGCAGAAGCGCGGGGTGATTCAGAAAATTCTGGCGCGGTGTAGAAACCATTTTCCTGCCAGTTGTGCCGAAATCGGTTATCAGGACCTCTGGCAGAGAAGCTTGCTGGGATTTGCCGTTGTCAACACTTCGGAACAGGTGGTCGCACCGGTCCTTGAGCGTATCGAAAAAGCAATACTCGACAACAGCGAAGTCGATCTGATCAACGTCGACACCGAGTTTATCCACTACTAAACAGGGGAATCATCGATCGTGGCTTCACAACGCGCGCAAAGGGTCGCTGAAACCATCCATCAGGAGATCTCGAACCTGCTGATCAAGGGGCTCAAGGACCCGCGGATCGGCTTCGTCACGATCACTTCGGTTGATGTCACGTCTGACCTGCGTCAGGCCAAGGTTTACTTCACCCTGATGGGCAGCCAGGATGATCGTCAACAGACCCAGTCCGGCCTGGACAGCTCTTCTTCCTATGTCAGGCAACAATTGGGCAAAGTCCTGCGCCTGCGCCACATCCCGGAAATTCACTTCATCTATGATGCATCCGTTGATTACGGCCAGCATATCGAAAAACTCCTCAGTGAAGTCAAATCCGACCTGCAAGAAGATGACTGAATCGATTCTGCAACTGATCCATCAGGGTCAGACTTTTTTGGTCGCTTCCCACGAAAGCCCGGATGGGGACGCGATTGGTTCGACTCTGGCCCTGAGCGGCATCTTGCGGGAGATGGGTAAAGACGTGGTCGCGTACAATCGTCACCGTGCACCGTTGGAATATGCTTTTCTCCCGGGGTGTGCAATGATCCTCAGCGAAATAAATGATGCCGCTGTATTTGATGTCGGTTTCGTGCTTGATGCTGGTGAATTGCAGCGCGCCGGTAGCTGGATTAAAGATCGCTGCGGCAAGCTGGTCAACATCGACCATCACCCCTGTTCAGAAGATTTCGGTGACATCTATTATGTCGATACCGAGGCCTGTGCCACGGCGGTCCTGATTTATCGCATTTTGCAGGCTGCGGGGCACCCACTCACCCTGGATACCGCCACCTGCATTTACACCGCAATTCTCTCCGATACCGGTTCGTTCCGTTACTCCAATGCCAATCCGGAAGCGTTTCGGGTTGCCGGTGAAATGATCAAAAGCGGCGTCGATCCCTGGTCGATTGCCTCAGGTCTTTACGAAAGCCAGGAGAAGGAGCGGCTGTGCCTGCTCGGTATGGCGCTGCCGACCCTGCAGGTCTCTG
>JBFLJZ010000046.1:0-7370 GCA_040882925.1 Desulfuromonadales bacterium | reverse complement strand
TCGGCCTTTTCGAACGAGCTGAAGTTCTTGCCGGCAACCTTTCGCATGGCGAGAAGAAACAACTCGAAGTCGGCATGGCGCTGGCCTGCAAACCTCAGCTTCTACTGCTCGACGAACCGATGGCCGGGATGGGGCCTGGAGGGACGGTCGAGCTTTCCAAGCTGATTCGCAATCTTAAACAGCAGATGACGATTTTGCTAGTCGAACATGACATGGACGCAATTTTCGCCCTTGCCGACCGCATCACCGTTTTGGTCTACGGCGAGGTTGTGGCCACCGGCACAACCGAGGAGATCCGTAACAACCCGACCGTGCGCCAGGCGTATCTCGGCGAGGAGGACACGTTATGTTGAACGTTGACCGGATCGATACCTACTACGGTAGTAGCCAGGCGTTGTTCGGCGTCAGTCTCGAGGTTCGCGACGGCGAGGTGGTCACCTTGCTCGGGCGTAATGGCATGGGGAAAAGTACCACGATCAAATCGATCATGGGCCTTGTCAAGGTGTCACAGGGGCGCATCACTTTCAATGGTGTTGAGATCCAAAGCTTGCCGAGCTATCAGGTCGCCCGTCTGGGTATCGGTCTGGTGCCCGAGGGCCGTCAGATTTTCCCTAACCTGACCGTTCTTGAGAACATCATGATCGGTGCCGCCCATCGCGGCGGCAGGGACGAACCTTACTCTCTGGACGAGGTGTTGGACATCTTCCCCCGCCTGGGTGAACGGCTGAAAAACTACGGCAATCAGCTCTCTGGTGGTGAGCAGCAAATGCTTGCGGTGGTCCGTGCACTGATGACAACCCCCAAACTGTTAATCCTTGACGAGGCAACCGAGGGGCTGGCACCGTTGGTTCGAAAGGAAATCTGGTATGGTCTTGGCGTACTCAAGACGCGGGGACAATCAATCCTGGTGATTGACAAGAATCTCGGTGCGTTGATGAAACTGGCTGATCGCCACTACATGATGGAAAAGGGCGAGGTCGTATGGACCGGTTCGACGGATGAGATAATCGCAAACGAAAATCTGAAGGCACGTTACTTGGGGGTTTAAAACTCTGCAGAATCGAGACGCAATGGATGAGCAAGACCCGATCATAGCCGGGCGGATTGGTCCTTGTGCCCAGACCACTTGGGCAGATTGTCACAGATGTCAATAAGCCGCTGGCTATAGAAAATATGGCAGCTTGGTTTGAATGCCTCCGGCATCTCGGCTCCTTGTCTGAAGCCAAACAAAGTGGGGAACGCAAGCCACATCCTGCGCCCCTCATCGGCAATCGGGGTCCCACATTGATTGCAGCTGACCTTGCAGGGCAATATGCGGTCATTCATGCCTTGCTCGCTATTGAAATAATACAGCTGATCCAAACCGGCAGTGAACCTTACGTGGTGTTTGTGAAAGATGGCAGCCCATTGCATGGGGGCGCCATGCAGTGTCTGGCAAGCTTTGCAGTGACAAAGCTTCGCATCCACCGGCTCAGCGCTCACCTCGTAGCGAACGCTGCGACAAAAACACGCGGCCTGGTACTTTGGCATAAATGTCGAATCATCAAAGGACGCATATTCGGGTCCGAGTCGGTTCTTGATAGAGAGCATGATCAATCCTTTCAGAGCGGCCCAGCAAACGTCTGAAGCTGTATGTAAGTGTGACAATAGCTTAACAGATGTCCTCACAACCGGCATATGGTGCAGGAGCATGAGTAAAGCTCTGACAGAGCTTTTTGTAAATCTTCTCTTGATTAATTCCCGGCTTGTCCAGGGATTTGAACAGCCCTTTGCAACATCGAACCGGACGTTGAGCTGAACTCGCAGGCCGGAAGTTCAGCAGTAAATTTCATATAACCCAGATTAAAACATGATTTGCACTGAGGTGCACACTCGCTTTGAACAGGCGCACCTTATGCGGCCCTTACAACTGAGCGGTTATGTCGTTTGTTTCCCTTTCAACTTGCACGCGCTACAGGCCTTGCCATGCTTGCCCAATCGTGGCATGATGCCCGCCGCTCGAGGCTTTTACAGGATCTTCAGATGGTTAAAGAAAACGACTTCGTCGCTATATTCCACTCGATCCACCGCGTACTCAAGGCAGAGAAAATTCTCAAGTCTGCCAAGGTGGATTTCCTTCTGATCCCGGTTCCGCGGCAGCTGACTGCAGATTGCGGCCTTGCCCTGCGATTCACAGCTGAGGTCAAAGACGAGTTGCTGGCGGTGCTTGCCAAAGAAAACCTTGCGCCGGTTGAACTGCACCAGCGCAAAGCAGGCGTCTACCTGGCCGTTGAAATCGACTGAGATCGGCGGCGGCAGGGCAGGAAGAGGCCCGGTTTTCACTTGACAATATCCTCGTGGGTTCACTAAAGTGCAACATTTGTCCACATTGGACTCCGGACGCTAAAGTGACAGCCAGATGTTTGATACCTTAACCGAGAAATTTGACAATGTCTTCAAGCAGTTGCGCGGGCGTGGACGGCTGTCTGAAGAGAACATCCAGCAGGCCTTGCGCGAAGTGCGCCTGGCACTTCTGGAAGCGGATGTCAATTTCAAGGTCGTCAAGGATTTCATCGCCGCGGTTCGTGAACGTGCCGTCGGTCATGATGTCCTGGAGAGTTTGACCCCTGGGCAACAGGTTATCCAGATCGTCCGCGACGAACTGGGCCAGTTGATGGGCGGTTCGGAAAACAACCAGCTAGACCTGGGCACCCGCCCGCCGGTACCGATCATGCTCTGCGGCCTTCAAGGTGCAGGTAAGACCACGACCTGCGGCAAACTGGCCCTCAAGCTGCGCCGGGAAAAACGAACCCCCCTGCTGGTCCCGGCCGATGTCTATCGGCCCGCTGCAATTGAACAACTCAAAACCCTCGGCCGCCAGATCGATATCCCGGTGTACGACAGTCGTGCCGACCAGGACCCGGTTGAAATATGCCGTCAGGCTTTCGAGTTTGCCGACCGGCAGGGTTACGATACACTGATACTCGATACCGCCGGTCGCCTGCATGTCGATGACAGTCTGATGCAGGAGCTGGAGAGGATTCGTGCCAATGTCGAACCGCGGGAAATCCTGCTGGTGGCCGATGCCATGACTGGTCAGGATGCGGTCAACGTTGCCAGTTCCTTCAATGAGCGCCTAGACCTGACCGGGGTTGTATTGACCAAGCTGGACGGTGACGCCCGCGGCGGTGCCGCTCTGTCGATCAGGGCCGTCACGGGCAAGCCGATCAAGCTGGTCGGCATGGGTGAAAAGCTGGAAGCCCTGGAGACGTTTCATCCGGAAAGGATGGCGCAGCGGATCCTCGGTATGGGGGATGTCCTTTCCCTGATCGAGAAGGCCGAAGCAGCTTTCGACGAAAAGGAAGCCGCCAGCATGGAGCAGCGACTCCGTGATGATGGCTTCACTTTGGAGACGTTCAAGGAGCAGCTCAAGTCGATCAAGAAAATGGGGTCGATGGAGTCGATGCTCTCGCTGATTCCGGGAGCGGGCAAGGCAATGAAGAAGATGCAAGGCATGCAGCTTCCCGATGATGAGCTGAAAAAGATCGAGGCGATTATCAACTCGATGACGCGCAAGGAGCGCCGGAACCATAAAATCATCAACGGGTCCAGACGATTGCGCATTGCCAACGGCAGTGGAACCAGGGTGCAGGACGTCAACCAGCTGCTCAAGCGATTCACCGAAGCCCAGAAGATGATGAAAAAAATGCAGAAGATGGGCCCCAAAGGCATGCGCGGCATGATGGGCCCTGGCGGTTTTCCGATGTAAGCCGCGGCCCGGCCAGATGCCGGGCGGCATGATCAATAAAAAACAATAACAGTGAAGTCTACCCGATAAATTACCAAGAGTCGCAAGCTCAGGAGGAAAGAAGTCAATGGCAGTAAAAATCAGGCTGGCCCGTGGTGGCGCCAAGAAAAAAGCTTTCTACCAGGTTGTTGTTGCGGACGAGCGCTTCCCCCGTGACGGCCGTTTTATCGAAAAACTGGGGCAGTACGATCCGAAACAGAATCCCCCGATGTTCAATGTTGTTGAAGAACGGACCCTTGAATGGCTGAACAAAGGTGCTCAGCCGACCGACACGGTTCGACAGTTGCTGCGCAAGCAGGGGATCTGGGCCAAATTCAAGCAGGCTTAAATCCCTGAGCTTTTGCGGCGCCCCTGGATGTTGACTTTTGTCAACAAAGGAAGGACGCCATGAAAGAGCTCATCGAATTCATCGCCAAAGCTCTGGTGGACAATCCGGAAGCGATCACCGTCAGTGAAATGGTGGATGCCGACGGCACGATTCTCGTCAAGCTGGCTGCTGCCCAGGAAGATATGGGGCGCATCATCGGCAAGCAGGGGCGAACGGCCAAGGCCATGCGCACCCTGCTGAATGCCAAGGCGACCCGCGAGAACAAGAGAGCTGTCCTGCAGATCCTCGAATGATGAAAGACAAGTCGAAAGACCTGCTGGAAGTGGGTGTCGTCGTCGGCACTCACGGGCTCAAGGGAGACCTGAAAATTCGACCGTTACCAACCGGTGACCTGGCCTTGCCGGGTGCCCGAACGGTCTATCTGAGAGACAGCAAGGGCCTCCTGGTCCGACATGAGGCTGTCCGTTCCTCACTTCACAAACAGAATATCCTGTTACGGCTCTCCGGGCTGGAGAACATCGCCGCAGTGGAAGGCCTGATCGGCGCTTCCGTCCTGATGGATCATGTCGACCTCCCGGAGCTGGTCGATGACCTGTTCTATTGGTCCGACCTGGAAGGGATGGCCGTGATTGACCGTCAGCAGGGCGAGATCGGCCGGGTTACCGGCATGTTCAGTACTCCGGCGCACAGTATCCTGGAAATCGAGGGCTCGGCAGGGGAAATCCTGGTTCCGGCTATCGAGCCATTCCTGGTGGAGCTTGATCGCGACAATGGTCGTTTGCACGTTGACCTGCCGCAAGGGCTGATTCCGGGCACTGATGATGTCAGCCCTTAATAGCCAGGACGATGAATCGAGAATCGGCCACCAAGGCAAGAAGACACCAAGACAGCCGTATGGGCTCTGAGTGTGTTAACTTCGATTTTTGTAGGTTCCAATACTTTATTAAGTTGTTTTCGTGTCTTCGTGCCTTGGTGGCTACGGTCAATTTAACCCCGTCACTGCGATGAGCTTATGCGTTTCGATATCCTGACTCTATTCCCGGCCATGCTTGAAAGCCCTCTGCAGGCGAGCATCCTCGGCAAGGCGATCGACAAGGGAGTGATCACCGTCAACCTACACAACCTGCGCGACTGGGCCGGAGGCCGGCACCAGGTCACGGATGATACGCCTTACGGCGGTGGCGACGGCATGGTCATGAAAGTCGATCCGGTTGCCTCTGCCCTGCATGACCTGCAAGAGCAGAGCCCGCAATCCCGCGTTCTGCTCATGTCACCACAGGGGAGACCGTTCAGACAGGCCGATGCTGAACGCTACGGTCGAGAAACCGGGTTGATTCTCGTCTGCGGGCGATATGAAGGTTACGACGAGCGAATCCGGTCACTGGTGGACGAAGAGGTCTCCCTGGGAGACTTTGTCCTCACTGGCGGCGAGCTGGCGGCGGCGGTGGTGCTCGATGCGACGGCACGCATGGTGCCGGGGGTCCTCGGTGCTGCGGGCAGCGCCCTGACAGACAGTTTCAGTGATGGTCTGCTTGAATATCCGCAATATACGCGCCCCGCAGAATTCGACGGAGCCCGCGTTCCCGAAGTGCTGCTTTCCGGCAACCACCAGGCCATCGCCAGATGGCGACGCCGCGAGCAGCTGCAGCGCACCCTCGAGCGGCGTCCGGAACTTCTCGAAACGGCTCCTCTGACTGATGAAGACCGACGCTTCCTCGAAGAATTGCGAGCCTCGACAGAAGAACAGGACAGCTGATGTTCAAACCTATGGCGATCGCCCTGGTACACTACCCGGTCCTCGACCGGCGCGGCGACGTCGTGACGGCGGCGGTGACCAACCTCGATGTCCATGATCTCGCACGCCTGGCGACGACTTACGGTTTGTGCCGCTATTACATCGTAACTCCCGCAGCAGAGCAGCAACGCTTGACCTCCCGGATCATCGGGCATTGGCAGGAGGGCTATGGTGCCAGTTACAACCCCGACCGCTGCCGGGCTCTCGACTGTCTGCAAGTGATCGGCAGTTTCGAGCAGGCCCTTGCCGACTGGCATACGCTGAACGGAGGCGATGGAATCGCCGTCCTGACCGGCGCTCGTCACAGTGGCGGCATCGATTACCCTGAGGCGAAACAGCTGGCGAAGCAACAGCCGGTTCTGCTGGTCTTCGGCACCGGGCACGGTCTGGCTGCGGAGCTGTACAAAGCTGAGCATCCCTGTCTTGCTCCGGTCCGGGCAGGTCGCTATAACCACCTCTCTGTGCGCACTGCAGCAGCAGTTGTTCTCGACCGTTTGCTCGGTGAGCAGGGGGAGCTCCCGCCTCTGATATAAAGCCGCGCTTGTTTGAAGTTTACGCGCATTGACACGAGGATGGTTGCCGACAATAAAAGCCGGGAGAAGTGGAGTTCAAAGATGTTTCGACGCCGATTGCTTGTCGCTGTTTTGCTCGGCCTGTTTGCTGCGTCTTCGAATGCTGCAGGTGTGCGCGTTGCCGAGAACCTGATTTTTATGATCGACCCGGTCAGCGGCTGGACGGTACACCTGGACAACCCGCCCGAGGTGCTGGTCAGGGAAACGGCCCGCCACCTGGCCCATGAACCAGCAGCGGCCAGGGCAACCGCAGAGCAGATTGAAGTGATCGCCCGCAAACGGCTGGCGGCTAATGAAGCAATTGTCTACCATGCCTCCAGCGGTGCGCACCTGGCGATCGATTTCAGTCCGCTTGAAGAGGGCATGCCCGCCCCGGGGGCAAAAACAGTTGAGAAATCAGCGCAGTACGCTGCCCAAAGTCTCGCCAACGAGGACGATGTGACGCATCTCAAATGGACTGTCGCGGCAGCCGAGATTGACGGCGCCCGAGAGACTTCCCTGCTTGCGGCGAAATTTCTCAAACACGGTCGGCCGATGGTTTTCCGGGGCTACGTCGGTACGGTCGAGCGCCACTGGTTCTATCTCTATTTTACTGCTCCTGAAGATGACCCGCAGGTCCTCGAGGAGATGGCGTCGATGCTCGCGCACGCATCGATCCGGATTGTGAAAAATTGAGCTGTTGCGAACGGCAAGGGGCTGCTCCGGTTCAAAGGCTTCGATCAACGTTCTCTGTTGCAGATTGAAAGAAAAAATCATTTTTTTGTCTTGACTCTTTTCTCGATAATACGGTAAATAAGCGGTTCGCTTATCTGAGGAGGCTAAAACGATGAACGTTGTCAATTACATCGGCATGGAAAATATGAGGAAAGACATCCCCCAGTTCAAGGC
>JBFLJZ010000289.1:0-2791 GCA_040882925.1 Desulfuromonadales bacterium | reverse complement strand
GTTGTGCCCAGCAGCGCATCACCAACCACGCTATGCCGATGCGAACCCATGATGATCAGGTCGACATCATGCCGCTTGGCGTTGGCCAGAATGATTTCTGCCGGGTGCCCTTCTTCCACCTGAACCAGCTTGACCCGGTTACTGCAGCGCGGTTCGGTGCCACATTCCTTTTCACACAACCTGTTGATCCGCTCCCGGAGTCGCTCTTTGGCCTGGTTGCGTACTTCGAGGTGTCTTTGCTCGGCGTCCTGGTGCGAGACGTGCAACTCGACGAGACTCTGGGCAAACGCCGGTAACGGTTCAATCGCCGAAACCGCAATGATCTGTGCATCGTGTTGACTGGCCATGGCCAAAGCATAGCGGAACACGTGCGGGGCACCGGGTCCCATGCCGGTCGCGTAAAGGATCTTTTTGATCTTGGGTAACATGGCTTGGCCTCTCGAGGTTTAATACATGGGTTGTCAATTACCGAAAAAGACCCCTGGCAGCCAGGTGATAATTTCCGGGAAGAAGATCAAAGTCGCCAGGCCAATTAGCTGAATCGCCACGAACGGAAGAATCCCCCGGTAAACATCGCCCATCGTGTATTCCGGCGGCGCAACGCCTTTGAAATAGAACAGGGCGTAACCAAACGGCGGTGTCAGGAATGAGGTCTGCAGGTTGATACACACCATCATCGCAAACCACAGCGGGTTGAAATCCAGGTCCATGGCGATCGGTGTGAAAATCGGCACGACAACCAGCAGGATCGCCGCCCAGTCGATAAACATACCCATGATGAAAACCACGGCCATCATGATGATGAAGACGACGTAGGGGTTGACGTCCATGCCGAGCAGGACATCCGCGACGACGTCACCTCCCCCCATGCTGAGAAAAACCACGGAAAAGAACTTGCCGCCGACAAACAGGGCCATGATCATGGCCGTCGTCCGGGCCGTTGAAATACACGACTGGGTGATCACGTCCCAGTTCAGCTTCCTGGTGGCCATGGCCAGGATCAGCGCGCCGATGCAGCCCAGGGCCGCGGCTTCGGTCGGCGTGGCGATACCGGCCAGGATCGTTCCCATGACGGTCAGGATCAAGCCGAACGGGGGGACGAAGTTCTTCAAGGTCATGGCAATTTTTTCGCCGACGGTGGCAGTCCGGTCTTCCCTGGGGATCGGCGGACCCATCTTCGGATTGATATAGCAGCGCACACCGACATAGAGCAGATAGAGGGCGGACAGCAGCAGCCCGGGCATGATGGCTGCGGCAAACAGGTTACCGACGGAGGTCTCTTTCTGGCCGGTCAGGCCGCCGTAGACGACCAGCATGATCGACGGCGGGATCAGAATGCCCAAGGTTCCCGAGGCACAGATAATCCCGGCACCCAGACCGCGATTATAACCGCGGCGCAGCAGTGCCGGACCGGCCATCAGGCCCATGGCGACCACCGAGGCACCGATGATGCCGGTGGTGGCGGCGAACACCGTCGAGACGACGATGACTGCCATGCCCAGTCCGCCGCGCAGGCCGCCGAGCACCTGGTAGAGCGCGTCGAAAAGCCCTTCGGAGACCTTGGACCGGTCAAGGATCTGCGCCATAAAGATGAACAGCGGGATGGCGACGAGGACGTAGTTGAGAAAGATCCCCCAGGCATTGTTGGCAAACAGACCGAGCAGGGCGGAGACATCGAAGCCGTTGTCGATCAAACCGAACACGGTTGCCACTGCGGCCAGCGTGACGGCCAGGGGGTGTCCCAGGGCAATCGAGGCCATCAGTGTCATAAACATCAGGATAGTCAGGACTTCTACGCTCATTGGTCTTTATTCTCCAGATTGATCGGTCGTTGAAGGGCTTGCTTTCAGGGCACGAATATCTTGGATCAGTTTGGCGACACCCTGCAGAAAGAACAGGACGAAGCCAAACGCCATGAGCGTTTTGACCGGGTAGATCGGTGGAGCCCAGGAACTTGATGCGTGCTCCCACTGCTGCCACGAGTTGGCGGCGAGAACACACATGTAATATGCCAGCAATCCCATCGTCGGCAGAAACAGCACTGTGTTGGTGATGATCCGCAGGATCGTCCGCGGCCGCGCCGACAGCCTTGCTTCAAAGACATCAATGGCGACGTGGGTGTTGTGCTTGTGCGCGTAGGCCAGGGCAAAGCTGAAATGGACACCGTAGAGGAACACGGTCAGTTCGAAGGCCCAGGACGTCGGGGCATTGAAGCCGTAGCGCATGATGACTTCCCAGACAACCACGATAATCAGCGGCAGGATCAGGAAGGAAGCGTAGAAGCCGAATTTTTCGTTGAAAGTGTCGATCGCGCTGCCAATCTTCTGCATGTCAACCTCTTAGCAATGAGTGATCAATCTTGTGTTGCCGGTTGAAATATGCGGGGGCCCGCAAGCCCCCGCATGGGTTAATGTTATTGCATGTGCTGACCTTTGACGAACATCTCGTAAGGCCACGGGGCGATCCCGCCGCGCTCTTGACGCCAGTCGGCAAAGTCGGCTTTGAACTGGTCCTGGGAATCCATGACCTTCTTGACATCGGGGTACTTCGCTTTCAGGCCCTCGATGTATTCGTGCGAGGCCTTGGCGAAGCTGTTGATGGTATCTTCATCCATGCGCACGAATTCGACCTTCTCCTTGAACAGCTTGACCGCCTCGGCATTGAGGTTTTCCTGCCAAGTGTTTGCCCAGAGCTGGGTCTCCTTGGCGGCGATGTCAATAATCCACTTCAGGTCGGCCGGCAGCTTGTTGTAGGAGTCCTGGTTGATGAAAAAGGCGCACTGGCAGGATGG
>JBFLJZ010000288.1:0-12679 GCA_040882925.1 Desulfuromonadales bacterium | reverse complement strand
TCGGCAGGTACTTGTTGAGCTTGGCGATGATCTGGGTGTCATGGCCGCGCTTCTCGTCGAGCCAGAAGACGACGGGCTCGCCAGACGCCTTGCCGCGGTTGACGGCCAGCTTGACCCAGTCCTGGATTGGAATGTCCTTGGTCTGGCAGGAACGGTAGATGTCACCGGTTTCCACCGGTTGTTCCATCAATACCTCGCCTGCCGAGTTGACGACCTGGAACTTGCCGTCGGTCGGGGCCTCGAAAGTCTTGTCGTGAGAGCCGTACTCTTCCGCCTTTTGCGCCATCAGGCCGACGTTGGAGACGCTGCCCATGGTGGCCGGGTCGAACTGGCCGTTGGCATTGGCGTTGTCGACGATCTCGGCGTACATGGTGGCGTAGCAGCGGTCAGGCACCATGGCGATGGTGTCCTGCAGCTCGTCCTGCAGATTCCACATGCGGCCGCCGTCGCGAACGACGTTCGGCATCGACGCGTCGACGATGATGTCGTTCGGCACGTGCAGGTTGGTGATGTTCTTGCGTGAGTCGACCATGGCCAGGGCCGGCTGGGTTGCATAGCAGGTGTCGATGTCGGCTTCGATCTCGGCCTTCTTGCCGGCCGGCAGCTTGTCGAGCTTGGCGAGAATGTCCGCCATGCCGAAGTTCGGGTTGGCTCCGATCGATGCCAGGGTGTCGGCGTGCTTGTCGAGCGCGTCTTTGAAGTAAACCGAGACACAGTGACCAAAGATGATCGGATCGGAGATCTTCATCATGGTTGCTTTCATGTGCAGGGAAAGCAGGACGCCTTTTTCCTTGGCTTCCTGGGCGGTCGCTTCGAAGAAGGCGCGCAGCTTCCTGACGTTCATGGTCGAGCTGTCGAAGACCTCGCCGGCCTGCAAAGCAACTTCCTTGAGGACTTCAGTTTTGCCTGCCTGGTCAACGAACTGGATCTTGACGGTATCTGCAGCGTCCATGGTGACGGACTTCTCGGACTCGTAAAAGTCACCACCGTCCATGTGGGCGACGCGGCATTGGGAGGTGTTCGGAGCCGGCCAGTCCTGCATCCTGCGATGAGGGTTCTTCGGGGCGAACTTCTTGACCGAAGCAGCGGCCCGGCGGTCGGAGTTGCCTTCACGCAGAACCGGGTTAACGGCAGAGCCGAGGACCTTGGCGAAACGTTCCTGCAGTTCTTTTTCTTCCGGGGTGTTGGCTTCCTCAGGATAGCTGGGGATGTCGTAGCCTTTTTCCTGCAGTTCCTTGATGCAATCCTGTAACTGAGGAATCGATGCACTGATGTTAGGCAGCTTGATAACGTTGGCTTCGGGAGTCTTGACCAGGTCGCCCAGTTCCGACAGGTAGTCAGGAATTCTCTGCTCTGGAGTCAACTTCTCGGGGAAGTTGGCGATCACGCGGCCTGCCAGGGAGATGTCCCTGGTTTCAACTTCAACGCCGGTTCCCTTGGTGAAGGCCTGCACGATCGGCAGGAATGCATAGGTGGCCAAAGCCGGTGCTTCATCAATTTCGGACCAGATAATCTTAGCTGCCATTTGTCTCTCTCCTTAAAAGTTTAATATCTGTATTGCCAGAGGCTGAATGCCAAAATAAAAACGCGCAAGGAAGCCTTGCGTAAAGGTGTATACAGTATACAAACGGCTTTTGGGCTGTCAAGGAAAAAGTGCTGCGGATTTCCTGACCAAAAGCCTAGGGAAACGCAATCAAAAGATAACATATTTATAGCTGATTGCAGGAGAATGGCAACGGCTTCAACCGTACTGTGAAAAAGCCCGTTCCGGCGAGCTTTGTTAATCTCTTTGTGCAGTCAGGAAAAAACGCGCTCTGTAGCAAAATCGTGGTTATTCGAACAGCGAAAAGGCCTGTGAAGAGAACAGCTTTTTACTCGCCGGAAGGCGTGGCCTCGGGGACAGGGAAGATGTCAGATTCACGGGCGCTCTGGCGAACCTCTTCCAGCTCTTCTTCGGTCATATCGCGACGAATGCCAAGGCTTTGACCCGGGAAAATCTGGCGAGGATCCTTGATCTGGTCACGGTTGGCCTGGTAGAGCAGCGGCCACAGCAAGCCTTCACCGTAGACCTGAGGTTGAGCCGAAATCGTCCAGAGATTTTCCCCTTCGCCGACACTGTATTCATCGACCAGTTCGATTTGTGGCTTTGGCCTAGGGGCTGGGGCAGGCTGCTTGGTTGGTTTCGCGGCAGGTTCCACGGCAGGCTGTTTTTCTTCCTGTTTGCTTTCGGTTGTCTCAGCCTGGGCTTTGATCCGCTCGACTTGACGGGCTTGCTCGGCCAAGACAGCCTTCTCCGCTTCTTCCTGCTCAAGCCTGGCCTGGCCTTCCTCAGCAAGAGCAACAGCGCGCCGGGCATGCAGCAGGGCAGACTCAATCGAATCCCGGGCGTCCCCGTAGTCGGCATTGTCCATCGCACTGCGTGCATCACTCAGCGCCGCATGCGCAGCCTGGTATTCGACCGGGGCGAATTGCATGGCATGCAATTCCGAGGCTCTTTTGACCATGTATTCTGCCGCATCCATTTCCTGGTGTGGTGGCTTGGCACAGGAAACCAGCAATACGACAAAAGCAAGGGTAAAAAAACCGCGCAACATATGATTGGTAATCCGTTTCAAATCCGGAATCAGTCCTGCTTTTGCTGAGCACGTACCGCCAGGCGGATACCCAGTTCGCGCAACTGTTTTTCGTCGACCGTGCCCGGCGCTTCCGACATCAGATCGGTCGCTTTCTGGGTTTTCGGGAAAGCAATGACATCGCGGATCGAGCCGGCTTTGGTCAGGATCATCATGATCCGGTCGAGGCCGAAGGCGATGCCGCCGTGTGGCGGAGCGCCGAATTCCAGTGCATCCAGCAGGAAGCCGAACTTCTGCCGGGCTTCTTCTGTGCCGATGCCGAGCAGATCGAACATCCTGCTCTGCACATCCTGGTTGTGAATACGGATGCTGCCACCGCCGATTTCAGAACCGTTCAGGACCAGGTCATAAGCCTTGGCCCGCGCCTTGCCCGGGTCGGTTTCGAGCAGCGGGATGTCTTCGTCGAGCGGTGCCGTGAAAGGGTGATGAACGGCAACATGGCGACGTACTTCTCCGTCCCACTCGAGGAGCGGGAAGTCGGTGACCCAGACGAACCTGTATTCGTTCGGCTTGGCCAGGCCGAGCTTCTGTCCCAGGTGGCCGCGGAGTCGGCCCAGTGATTCATTGACGATCGCTTCGCTGTCAGCACCGAACAGCAGCAGGTCGCCCGGCTCCGCATCGAGCGCAGCACCGATCCGCGCCAGCTCTTCTTTGTCGAAAAACTTGGCGATCGGTGACTGCCAGGCACCATCTTCCTGGACCTTGACCCAGGCCATTCCTTTGGCACCGTAAATGGCAGTATATTCGGTCAGGTCGTCGAGCTCTTTGCGGGAGAAGCTGGCGCAGCCTTTGACGTTTATGGCTTTGACCAGTCCGCCGTTTTCAGCAACGCTGGCAAAAACCTTGAAGCCACAGCCTCTGACGATCTCGGTCAGGTTGACTAGCTCCAGCTCGAAGCGCAGGTCCGGATTGTCAACACCGTAGCGGTCCATGACTTCAGTAAAACTCATCCGCGGCATCGGCAAGTTCAACTCGACGTCGAGAGCGTTCTTGAAAATGGCCGCGATCATGCCTTCCATGACACTCATAACATCATCTTTGTCGACAAATGAGAGCTCGCAGTCAATCTGGGTGAATTCGGGCTGCCGGTCGGCACGCAGATCCTCGTCACGGAAGCAGCGGGTAATCTGGAAATAGCGGTCGTAACCTGAAACCATCAGGAGTTGCTTGAAAATCTGCGGTGACTGTGGCAAGGCGTAGAAATTGCCCGGGTTGACGCGGCTCGGGACCAGGTAGTCGCGGGCTCCCTCCGGAGTACTCTTGGTCAGCATCGGCGTCTCGATTTCCAGGAAACCATTGTCCGACAGATATTTGCGGGTGGTCTGTGCGACCTGGTGTCGCATTATGATGTTCTGTTGAATCGAGTCGCGACGCAGGTCCAGGTAACGATACTTGAGCCGCAGGTTCTCAGCGACTTCGGTGTACTCGTCAAGCATGAACGGCGGCGTCTTGGCAAGGTTGAGGATGCGTAATTCACTGACTTCGACTTCGACCTCACCGGTCTTCATCTTCGGGTTGACTGTACCTTCAGGACGCGGTGAAACCGTGCCGATGGCAGCTACGACAAATTCATTCCGTACCGCCTCGGCCTTGGAGTGGGATTCGGGGTCTCGGTCCGGGTCGAGAGCCAACTGGCCGATACCGGTACGGTCGCGCAAGTCGATAAAAATCAGGCCGCCATGGTCACGGCGGCGGTGGACCCAACCCATCAGGCAGACTGTTTTGCCGATATCTTCTTTGCGCAGGTCGCCGCAGTAATGAGTTTTTTTCCAATCTCCGAGTATCTCGCTCAAGGGAGTAACTCCTTATAAACACTGGTTATTTTTCACATACACAGAAATGTGCCAGACAAGACAAGCGGACATTATATCGATGCCGATAAAAGGCGTCAAGCACCATCGATCTCTCTGTTGAGGAGGCTTTCCAGACTGTCCAGTGCAACTTCTTCCTGGCGGCTTTCATCCATGTATCTTAACTGCGCGACACCGCGTTGCAGTTCGTCTTCGCCGAGAATCAGGACTCTCCTGGCCTTGAGCTTGCCGGCACGGCGCAGCTGGGCTTTCAGGCTCTTGCCGGTATATTCCATTTCAACCGGGATGCCCTGGCGCTGCAGGCGCGTCAGCATGGAGAAACCGGTATTGGTTGCGGCTTCACCGAGGGTTGCGATAAACAGCTCCGGTCGGGGTGGCCCGATACTCTGTGTGCCGAGCATCAGGGCCAGGCGCTCAAGGCCGATGGCAAAACCGATCCCCGGAAGCTCCGGACCGCCGAGATCACGAATCAGACCGTCGTAGCGACCGCCGGCAGCGACCGCATTCTGGGCACCAAGGCTGCCGGTCACCATCTCGAAGGTCGTTTTGGTGTAATAGTCGAGCCCTCTGACCATGCGTGGGTTAACAGTGTAGTCGACGACAAGTGCCTCGAGATGCCTCTTGACCTGGTCAAAGTGGGTTTCACAACCGATACAGAGGTTGTCCAGCATGGCTGGAGCATCAACGGTGACCTCCTTGCAGCCAGGGACCTTACAGTCGAGGACACGCAACGGGTTGCTGGTGTAGCGGCGCCGGCAATCGGCGCAGAGACAGGCCAGTTGCCGTTCGAGAAAATCAATCAGTGCTTCGCGATAAGCCGGTCGACATTCCTGGCAGCCGAGGGAGTTGATCTGTAACGCAACATCCGGAACCCTGGTCGCCATGAAATAATGACTGAGCATGGCCAGAACCTGGGCGTCGATTTTCGGGTCGTCGACCCCGATGACCTCTGCACCGATCTGATGAAACTGGCGGTAACGCCCCTTTTGGGGACGTTCGTGACGGAACATCGGACCGATATAGTAAAGTTTGGACACCGGTTCCAGAGCATGCAGCTTATGCTCGATGAAAGCCCTCATCACCGGAGCCGTGCCTTCGGGCCGCAATGTCATTGAGGTGCCGCCTTTGTCAGTGAAAGTGTACATCTCCTTTTCGACAATATCGGTGGTCTCTCCGATTGAGCGGCAGAAGAGGTCGGTTTTTTCAATCACCGGAACACGGATTTCGCGGTAGCCGAAAGCGGCAAAAACCTGGCGAGCCTGTGCTTCCAGGTGTTGCCAGGTTTCGATGTCGCCGGGCAGGATATCGTTCATACCTTTGATGCCGGTGATGCTCACTTTAGAAACTCCAAATTTTGAGTATCCTGAATTCTGGATCGTTGAATACGGTTACATAAATTCTTTGCGTAGGCTTTTTACTTGTTCTCACGCAGCCCGTCAACCCGTTAAAGGGCTGGGGCGGTGTTTTTCCGTTCGATCATCGTGAGTCCGGAAGAAAGATTGAGGAATGAGCCGCCGAGGGTCAAGTCCAGTCAAGGTGCTTTGGATTGTGTGTCAATGACCTCCGAGGCACTGCGTGATACGTTGCGGTCGTGCTTGCCCAAATACATGGCCTTGTCCGCGAGTTCTATAATCTCGTCCTTGGTGGTTGCGTGAATCGGGTAGGTTGCGTGGCCAACCGTTGCAGTCAGACGGCCGGTATGGTCGGCTCCGGTAGAGAAGTCAAAGTTTTCGATCTTGGAGCGAATTCGTTCGGCAACAATCTTGGAGCTTCGTGTGTCTGTTTCCACCAGCAGCGCGGTAAATTCATCGCCGCCATAACGAAACAGCATATCAGCTTCGCGTACGCATTCGCGCAGCAGGTTCCCTACCTGGCGCAGGACGTCGCTGCCGATCATGTGGCCATGCTGGTCGTTGATGCCCTTGAACAGGTCCAAATCGATGAAAGCGACCGAAAACTCCAATCCATAGCGCTCCGATCTGCTGATTTCCTGCTCCAAGGCGATATGCAGGTAGCGATGATTGTAGAGCCCGGTCAGGTCATCCGTGTAAATCAATTCATGCGCACCGCGGAATTGGCATGCGTTGTTGAAGCCGATTGCAACTTGCTCGGCGAGGAATGCCAGGTTCTCAATCGGCAGAACCTCGGGCATTTCCGAGTTGGTGGGATTGCACAGGACCAGCGCGCCATGATCACGCTGCTCGGTGTTCATCGGAAATACCCACATGCATCTGAGGTCGGGACATTCGGTCTTAACCTCGGGGCAGTTGTCAGCGTGCAAGATTGCCGCCTGCGGCATGATTGAGGAGTGTTCAGTCAGTAAACGAGCCAATTTTGCCGCCACGTCATCATCGAAGCCTGCGCCAACAACATGGCTGATGGAGTTCTGATTGTTAAGGAAAGCCAGTCCGCGGTCACTTCCCATTTCAGTCAACAAGGCGCTGAGGGCACTCTGGAAGAGAGATTCTATATCGAGTTGACCGGAAAGTTGCTGGCCCCTCTGGTAGAGACGAATCTGTCTATGCAGATGACTATTCTCGGCCAGTAAGCGACGTTGTTCGACACAGCTTTTGACTGTATGTCGCAACTGCTCGGGGTTGCATGGTTTAATCAGGTAGTCACGCGCACCACTTTTCAAAGCCTCGATCGCGGTCTCTACAGTGGCGTTGCCGGTCGCGAGGATGATGTCAGGTGCCGGGTTGAAATGGCGAGTGCGGCGGATCAGTTCGAGGCCGCAGATTTCAGGCATGATCATATCAGTAAGAATGACGTCGACCGGTCTGCGTGTCAGAAAGTCGAGGGCTTTTTTGCCTGAATCGACGGCTTCGATTTCATACAGCCCGCCTGCCGAGAGGATATCGGTAAACAGGTGTCTGAAGAACACCTCGTCGTCAACAATCAGAATTCGTGGTTTTGACATTTCAGGCCTCGGTTAAATCTGCACAACAAGCTACCAAACACACTGAAATTAGTCAATTCTAAAGCCTTTTCAGTGCACATGAAGTGGCTGCCATTGACCATCCTGAAGATGAAACCTCAACATTCCCATCAGATCTGTCCTGTACAAAGGTATTTGGCGCCGGGCACATGCCTCGACTGTTTCGATATGTGGAAACCCGTATGGATTGTCCCGTCCGACTGAAACAAAGGCTGCCGAGGGAGTCAAGTGTTCCAGGAATAAAGCGGGAGCGGCATAGCGACTGCCGTGATGAGGCATTTTAAGCAAACTGATGTCTCCCGGTACGCCGCTGGCCAATATTTGCCGGAGACCATCTTGCCCCATGTCGGCGGTCAACATGACTCCCCGGTCACGGTGTCTTGCATAAACGGCGATGGATCGCTCATTCATGTCAGCTGCCGATTGGTCCGGTACGAAGAGACAGAGTTCCTGCAGAGCGTCCTGTCGAATGCACGCCCAGCCTTCATCAATTTTTGCGATGGGCACATCGCGCCTGCGCAGGGCCTGGTGTAATTCAGCGTCGAGCTCTGATAAGTTTGCCGCATGGTAAAACTGTTCGACCGGGAAACGTTCAATGATGTAAGTCAGACCGGAGGCATGGTCCGGGTGGTTATGGGTCAGGATCACACCATCGAGGTGGTCGACCCCGATTCGACCTAACGCCGGAGCAATCAGTCGCTCTCCCGGGTCGATACTCGAGCCCGGCAGACCGCCACCGTCAACCAGGTAATGAACGTCGTCCGCCAAAGACACCAGGGTTGCATCTCCTTGACCGACACTCAGGGCGACCACCTGGAAATTCGCCGGTCGAACCTGCAGCAGGAATGCTGCCGCTGCAGTTATGAGCAGGATAACCACTCGGCAGATCGCACGGCGTCGCACGGCGGCTAGCGGCAACATGGCGAACAGGACGCCGACCAGCAGAATCAACTTTGCCGTGGTCATATACACTGGGACTGCGGTGAGCCATGCGGTCTGGTTGATGCTTTCGGCACCGGCCAAGGTGATTTCCACTATCCAGGCGGCTGTCAGCAGAAGCCACTCTGCGGGTGGAGTCGCAATCGGCAGCATTGCCATGCCGGTCAGCCCGAGAGGCACTGCACCCCAGGCAACCAGGGGAACCGCAAACAGGTTCGCGATGATGCCAGCGGGGGCGAAGATATGAAAGTGCCATAGGGTTGCAGGGACTGTCCCGAGGGTGGCGGCGAGCGTCGTCAATATCAGCATTACGGGCCAGCGGATGATCTTTGGAAGCCCGACCAGCTGGCGCTGCCATCCCGGCAGCCAGGCGAGGATGGCTGCGACACCTGCAAACGAAAGTTGAAAGCCCGGTTGAAAAAGAGCCAGAGGATTGCAGATCAACAGACATAGCGCGACGCTGGCAAGCAGGCTGAAAGTTGATGTCCGACGTCCATATGCAAACAGCAGCGCAACCAATCCGACCATCAGATATGCTCGGCGCGTCGCCCAGGCGTTGCCTGTCAGGAGCAGGTATCCTGCCAGGGGGACAAGCAACAACACCGGCAGAATCTTCTGTGGCGGAAGGTGTAGCAGCAGGCGGGTGCTGCGAGTATAGAACCACCTGAAGGCCCGGTAGAGGAGCAGCGCCAACAGACCGAAGTGCAGGCCGGAGATGGCGAAAAGGTGGGCGATACCGCTTTCCGACAGGATTTTACGCTGCGCTTGAGTGACTTCGCCTTTGAGCCCGAGTAGCAGCGAGAGCATTAAACCGGCTTGTTCCTGCGGTATGCTCGAGCGGATTGAGGCCGCCAGGTCATGTCGCAGGTTGCCAAGAACGGCGTCCTGCCGTTGCGGGTGGTTGATAACCAAGACCAGGTCATCGTCAGAAGGGATGAAACCGGTTGCATGAATTCCCTTGGCAGCAAGGTACAGAGGATAGTCGAATTCGCCCGGGTTGCCGAATCCGGATGGCCGGCGCAATTTTGACCGCCAACGGATGATTTGGCCGGGACGCACCCGCGATTCGCCCTGCTCAATGTGCAGTAAGATTTTACCGGAAGTCTTCTTTGCAGCGCTTTTGTCAAAGACCCGCAAGGCGTCAGCGACAAGTCGGTATCCGCCAAGGTTCCTGCGTTCGGCGAAAACAACTCTGGCTTCGACTGCGATCGGCTGAGAGTTAGCAAAACTGCTGATGTGCTGCCGCTGTGCCGGGCGATTCAGCGCATGATTGGCGTTGGTTAAACCGGCAAGCAGAAGCATGCCGAGTAACGGCAGGGTTGACCAGGGCGAGTGTCTCAATAAAGCCCAGGCGAGAAACAGCAGTATCGTGGTTACGCTCAGACCGGAAATGTTCCACGGTGCAACAAAGCGCACCATGACGATGCCGGTCGCATATGCGGCCAGCAGCAGAACAGGCATCGCAAATTATCGTTTGACGCCGAATGCTGCCAGGTGGGATGTGAGCGGGCCGCAATCTGCCGCTGACAGCTGCGCAATCTGTCCGGCATCGAGCAGATCCAGAGTCCATTCCAGGGCAAGTCCGTGACCGTTCAGAATCGAACAGTCAACGTCAAGGCCATGTCGCAGATTGCCTTTGGTCATACCGGCAAAGCCCAGGAGAAAACGCATGGTGCCCAGGAAAGGCCTGGCTGCGAGATTTAATTTATAGCAGCATAGTGAAGGTCGCGAAAAAATCAGGACAAGCAGGCAAAAGCAAAGGCCGAAAGCGTATTGTGAAACATTACATTGTTGCATCTTGAAGTGCCCTCCGTCAGTCAATAGCAGTCAATAAAAATTCAATGATATAAAAATATCACAGTGCCCTGGACTTGGAAAGGCCTCTTGATTTGAAGTGCAGGCGGCAAGGCAAAAGATCCTTGTTTTGCCAAGTCAACAGGGGTGAAAGTCTTTCCATCACCGCCCGCCATGCTGTATTATTTGGCAGTCAAGGCCCTCATTTAGTAAACTCGTAAAACCGATTCTATGCCGATTCCACGGAGGCCCAATCGATGCCAGTCAAATGTTTTGCCGCTCTGGTTATGGTGTTGTTCAGCCTGCTGTCAGCAGCAGGCTGTGCCGTTAATCCGGTTACCGGTCAGCAGCAGCTGATGTTGCTCAGCGAACAGGATGAATTCAGGTTGGGCAGCCAGACCGACCAGGCTGTTATCGACCAGTATGGCTTGTACCTGCATGACGGTTTGCAGAATTACCTGCAGGGAATGGGGCGGTCGATGGCAGGAATCTCCCACCGGCCCGGGCTGGCCTGGCAGTTCAAGGTCATGGACTCGCCGGTCGTCAACGCATTTGCCGCTCCCGGCGGTTATGTCTATGTCACACGTGGTCTGTTGGCAGCGATCAATGACGAGGCCGAGCTTGCAGGCATTCTCGGCCATGAGATCGGTCATGTCACAGCTAGGCATTCGGCTCAGCGATACAGCAACATGATGCTGACGAATATAGGCTTGAGTCTTGGCCAGGAGTTTTTGGGGGGATACGGTGACATGCTCGGCACTGTTCTGGAGAGCGGTGCCGGCCTGCTTTTCCTTAAATTCAGCCGGGACGACGAACGCGAGGCAGATGCTCTCGGTGTCGAATATGCGTCTCGCGCCGGGTATGACGCACAGCGCATGGCGGACTTCTTCATAACTCTGCGCACCCAGCCCTCTGCCGATGGAGAGCAGGGCGCACGCTTACCGGAATTCTTTTCCACTCACCCCAGCCCGGCGAACCGGGAGTCGAATGTCAGGGCCATGGCCGCCAGCTGGCAGTCTCGACTGCCAAGGCAGAATTTTCTCGTCAATCGCCGGTCTTTTCTTAAACAGATCGATGGCTTGGTCTACGGTGAGGATCCGCGCAAGGGTTTTCATGAAGGAAACTGGTATTATCTGCCGCAGTACGGGGTTAAAATTCCAATCCCGGGGCAGTGGACATTTGAACAAGAGGGGAACAACCTGCAACTCAGTCACCCGGACCGGAAGGCCGTCTGTATCGTCGGGATTCGCCCGGACAGCCAGAGCAGTCAAGTCGTTGCAGGTTTCCTTAGAACAACCGGTGCAACGATACACCGGGACCGCATGATGACCAACAATGGTATGTCTGCCCGCATGCTGCTGTCGTCAATCAATGATGGCGACAGGCGCGCCGTGATTGTATCGCATTTTTACCAGCAAGGTCCGGATGTGTTTGCTTTTCACGCCATGACGAGCGCAGCCGAGTTTGCCTCTTTGCAGGAGCAGATCCAGAGCCCCGCAAACGGCTTTACCGCAATGACTGACCGGGCCAGGCTAAACCCCCAGCCGCAGAGAATTGTCGTCAAATCAGTCGGCAGACCAGCGACCTTGGAGGCGTTCCTGCGCGCCGAGAAGGTTGACAGCGAGCTCTGGCCTGAGATCGCCTGGTTGAATGGGTGGCAGCTGTCTGCAGTCCTGGCAAGCGGAGAACAAGTGAAAGTGATTGAGTAGACTGTGCCGATTAATCGTCGAGTGTTTGGCCTGTTTTGCTTTGAGGCTTTGATCAGTTTTGCTTTTCTTGCCGTCATGTATTATCTTGTCCAACCAACTCTCAACAAGCCCGATGTTGTGAGTCGATAGCATATGCTACACAAGTTGTGATCTTGTTCACATTTTAAATGAGGGGAAAGCTTATGGCGAAGTGTGTCCTGGTTGTCGATCACTCCAAAACAGTACGTCAGGCACTGCAATTAACTCTCAAATAATGCCGCCTTGAAGAAGAGATACCTGCTCAAATCCAAAGATCCAGCTATGCGGCAGGTTCGCATTATCCCGGAGCTGCGCGCCATGGTGCGTTTTCGCCGGCTGAACTTCATGGCAGCGGACTTCGGCTTCCAAGAACCCTTTGATATCATTTTCTGTCGCAACGTCATCATTTACTTCGATCGACCGACCCAAGAGCGTCTTTTGAGCAAACTGGTCGACAACCTTGCCTCCGGAAGATATATTTTCCTTGGGCACTCGGAAACCCTGCTTGGCTTGGATTTGCCATTAAGCCAGATGGCCCCATCTGTTTATCGTCGCCTCTAGGTCGATAAGCGTCCTGTGTGCCTGCTTTGTGTCTGGGTTGTTGATTCCCAGGTTGTCCTGGTGAGGAGCTGCGATGAAGGCCCTGTGGAAGAATGCTGTGCAGCAACGCGACTTGATCGCCCTGGCAATCGTGCTTTGTCTGGTCCTGGTTGCCTGCGACGAAGCGCGGCCGATGAAAATCGGTTTTGTCGGCGGCATGACCGGCAGGGTCGCCGACCTGGGCATTGCCGGCCGCGACGGGGTCATCTTTGCCATCGAGGAGAAAAACCAGGCTGG
>JBFLJZ010000287.1:0-2762 GCA_040882925.1 Desulfuromonadales bacterium | reverse complement strand
CGACCGGTGCCATCCTGCGACTCATCACCTTCGGCCATTTTTGGCAAAAAGGTCTTGGTCAGGCGCAACACCTGTTCGACAACTTCCGGCCCGGAAACGGTCCCCGACAGAACCACGCCGGTCTCTGAACTGTCTACCTTGATCTGTTGATCTGGATAGAGCTCGTGAATTTTTTTCTTCAACCCGGTCAAATCAAGAGAAACCACCACATCGAGCAGGGTCTGACCATTTTTTTCTTCCCAGAGGATGATATTGGTGTAACCGGCGCTCTTGCCGTAAACGTAGAGAACCCTGGGCGAGATGACGACCACGTCGGCAACATCGGGGTTGGCGATTGAGACACGTGAGAATGGAAAGGCGGTATTGACCAGATCCGACCCGCCCAACTTCAGTTCCAGGGTTTGCCGATCAACTTCGGCCGCCGTAGCGTGTCCGACCAGTAAGCCGACAAACAACAAAGGGATAATCCAACCAATCAGTGAGCAGAACCGAGACCTAAGCATGTTGCCTCCTTAAAGGTATTATTGGGTTATTCAACAGCAGCATTGGCAAAAGTCACTTTTTCCCGACCACCCGCACGAATCACTTCGACATTAAATGGGGTTGGTTTGGGTTTGTAAACTCTCGACTTCAGCGTTGGCACACTTACCACTTTGGGAGCAGGCGGTGGCTCTTCCGCGATCTGCTCGAGAGGGTTCCGCAAGATCAGATGGATGCTGCCCTGATGATTGTGGGCATGCAACGCCAGGGTTTCGGCCTGTGCCGGTTCCAGTTGCAGGGTGACGGTTCTGACCACCTTGGCTTTGCCCTCTTCGGTGAAGGTTTCCTGGGCAATCGCCAGCACCTTGATCCGTTGCAGGATGGTTTCGGCCTTGCGCCGGTCTTTATTTATCTTCTCAACCCCGATAATATCGACAAACGTATTCGGCAGAATAAAACCGCCGACACCGGTGACCTCGTCAACCTTGATCGACATGGCGCGCATGCCCTGTTCAATCATCGCTACCAATCCGGCACCGGATCCCGGAGCTGCCAGTTCCGCGGCCAACAGCGGCTCACCGGCAACCAGCTTGGAGACTGCGATACGATCCGTCAGCTCAGCCAGATCGGTGAAAGCGCCCTTGGGAATATTGGCCTCAGGCCATGCGGCAAGAGTCAGACTCTTTTCGCTGAGACGGCTGCCAACGGGAATATCAACGGCGGCAACGACAATCTCCGAAACAGGAATTTCCTCCTTGACAACCACGGCTCCTTCGGTACTTACCTTTGTCGATAACCAGGTATTTGTCAGATACACTGCGGCTGCGCCGAAGACTAATGCCAAAGATAATGCGATAAGCGTTCCATACTTCTTCATGTGTGCCTCCTATTGATCATGCCGTCTGGTGCTCTTCCTGCAGTCTTCGACTTGATCAACTAGATCAAGCTTCCCCAGTAGGTATGAGCAAAAAAACCGAAAGCGATCGCCGCTGCATAAGGGAAACGCAACGACTCACTGTTTGAATCAGGCTTCAATATCTTGATATCGCGGGTATATAAAAACACCGTCAGGCTATTCATGCCGGCACGGCATTGAGCGAGCAAATTTCGGTTGCAGAGAAAATGCAGAATAGACATCAAACCACCGAACAGGGCCATGTAAAGGGCAACCTGCAGGATGGTTCCTGCTCCCAACAGCGCCCCCAGTGCCGCCAGCGCCTTGACATCCCCGGCGCCCATCCCGCCGAGCAGATAGGGAATGATCAGCACAACAAAACCGGCCAGCAGGCCGAGCAGCGCGGTCCAAAGGCCCGCGAACCCTTCTAGCCAGACGTGCAGGCCGAAACCGCACAGGGTCAAGGCCAGGACGAACAGATTGGGGATTTTCGCATACAGGGTGTCAGTCGTGCAGATCAGCAGAAGAAAGAGTGAAGCGAACAGGATCGGGAGCTCGTCCCGGCCCTGGTAAAGACAGAACAAAGCCATGATCCCGGCGATAAAACCACAAGACCATCGAGGCAGATTATTGAGTAGAGTCTGTCCCATGCCATCTTCACCTTTTGAAAGATTAACCGTTTGCATTATCAATCTCTGTAGAGAATTCAATGAGTTTATTATTAAGCGTCGTGCCGACAATTTGGCTGCCGGCGATAATCAACAGTGCTATCAAGCCAATGATCAGCCCGTATTCGATCGCCGTCACACCCTCTTCATGGTTAAGCAACAATCTTTTTCTGGCCATCTCTATGTTCCTTTTGTTGAGAGGGTATTTAAGCTCCACCAGAGAACGATTCCTCTAAGTAAAGATGAGGGGCAAAAACGATTGAGACCGTCATTTTTCAGCCATACTGTCCGCATCGTTTTTGCCCCCGAGTGCACATTATTGACCGGCACCGGCACCGGCTACTTCACCGCCGATCAAGTTAAATTTGTCGTTA
Source organism: Desulfuromonadales bacterium (assembly GCA_040882925.1). Lineage (GTDB taxonomy): Bacteria > Desulfobacterota > Desulfuromonadia > Desulfuromonadales > BM103 > JAFDBW01. Next base: position 345 of record JBFLJZ010000287.1, on the reverse strand, counting down.
AGTGAGGTGCCAACCAGTGTTGCACCGGCAATCAGCACGACCGCAATCAGTGCGGCAATCAAGCCGTACTCAATGGCTGTGACACCATCCTCTTCCTTCCAGAATGCATTGATTTTCTTGACCAAGTTACTCATGTGATTTCCTCCTTTTTGTCGAGTTTAGAGTGGCCTGATACCACCCGCCTTGTTTATTGGCCAGAAGGCCCACCCTTCGTAGCCAATGAATCTTTTCGCCTCATGTTATAATTTCGTAATGACTCAACCACTGTCTTGTTTTTATCAATCCCCTTGGGAGATGTCTGTTTGAAGGCTTTTTTGATGATTTCCCCCGGTCGCGTTGCGTGAT
>JBFLJZ010000286.1:0-2538 GCA_040882925.1 Desulfuromonadales bacterium | reverse complement strand
TTCCAGCGCGGCATGTCCCAGGGCGCCCGAATCTCTTCAGCGATGACCCGCCCGACCAGGTCCGGCAATGCGACCGGTTCAGATGGCAGTACGGATACGCTCTGGAGAATAATTGACCTTGCTGCTTCAAAGCTCTGCGCCATACAGATCACTCCGCTGGTTTGAGACCGAATCTTTTGAATCCCGGTGGATTCCGTTAATCAGATGTCCATTTTCAAGCCGCAGGACCTCTTCGCCGAGACGCCTCGATTGCGACGGGTCGTGAGTGGAAAAAACCACCGTAACGCCGAACTCAGGCAATCCCTTGAGCAGGGTCTCATAACCCTCCAGGCTGTTGCTGTCAATGTTGGCGGTGGGTTCGTCCAGCAGCAGCAGCTCCGGTTTGAGTACCAGAGCTCGTGCCAGGGCGACCCGTTGGCTCTCGCCACCGGACAACTGTTTTGCCTGACGTTGCTCGAACCCCTGCAGGCCAACGATTGCCAGGGTCGCGCCGATCCTCATGCTGCGTTCCCTGCTGTCGATGCCACGCAGCCTGAGGCCGTAACTCAAGTTGTCCTCGACGCTGCCCTTGAACAGGTAGGGAGACTGTTCTACCAGGGTCACCTTTTGACGTTGTCGGGCAAGTTCATGCGGCTCATCGCCGGCAAATTCGACCGACCCGTTTTGCGGTGCGGTCAACAGTGCCATGACGCGCAGCAAAGTGCTCTTGCCGGCACCGTTGGGTCCGGTCAAGGCGTAGATCCGGCGGGGCTGCAGGGCGAGCCTTTCGACCGAGAGCCTGAAGTTGTCGCCCTGCGTGACCAGGATATCATTCAGCGTGATGACCGGCTGCATCGATTTACCTCTGCTGCAGAACGTTGAGAAAGAGATTGACGACCAGGGCAACCGACAAAAGGATGATCCCCAGCGCCAGACCGAAGGCGAATTCCCCCTTGCTGGTTTCCAGGGCGATCGCCGTGGTCATAGTCCGGGTGCTGTTGCGGATGTTGCCGCCCAGCATCATCGCCACCCCGACTTCGGCGATCACCCGGCCGAAACCGGCAATCACAGCCGCCATGACGCCGAAACGGACCTCGCTCAGCAGCTTGATTGCCGCCTGCAAACGGCTCGCGCCGAGGGTGAGGGCCGTGTTGATGATTCGGCTATCGGCCCCGGTCACGGCTGCCAGGACCAGGTTGGCGACGATCGGTGCTGCCAGCACGGTCTGGCCGGCGATCATCGCCAGCGGGGTGAAGAGCAATCCCAGCGGCCCCAGCGGCCCCTGCCGGCTGAACAGGCCGAATAATACCAGCCCGACGACGACAGTCGGCAGGGCCATCATGGTGTTGAGCAGGGCGACCAGCAACTGCCGGCCGTGAAATCGCTTCAGGCCGAGCCACAGGCCGGCCGGCACACCGAACAGTGCGGCGATGACGATCGCGCAGCTGGAGGTATACAGCGATGTCCAGACAGCCATCCGGACTTCCCGGTCAAGGCCGAGGATCAGCTCAAATGCGGTCAGCAGAGAGTCGCCCAGATAGCCCAAGGTGGTTCCTCAATCGGCAACGTAAAAGAGCTGCTTGCCGTCTTTGCGGAAGCCGCTGATCAGCTGCCTGGCCTGGCCCGAAGTCAGGTAGTCAAGAAACTTTTTCGCCATGTCAACCTTCACATGGGGATGTCTCTCGGGGTTAACCATGATCACGCCGTAGGGATTGAACAGCCCCTGGTCGCCTTCAACGACGATCTGCAGTGGAGTTTTTTCAGAGTAGGCGATATAGGTGCCGCGGTCACTCAGGGTGTAGCCCTGGCGTTCACCGGCCATGACGATGACTTCGCCCATGCCGCGCCCTGCCTCGAGGTACCAGTCACCGGCCGGCGTGATGCCGGCTTTCTCCCAGAGCTGCTTTTCCCTGGTGTGGGTCCCGGAGTCATCGCCGCGCGACACAAAGGTGCTTTTGCTGGCGGCAATCTTTGCCATCGCTGCGGCCGCGTCTCTGCCAGCCATGATCCCGGCCGGGTCGGCCTCGGGCCCGAGGATGACAAAGTCGTTGTACATCACGTCGCGCCGGTCGACTCCGTAGCCGGCATCGACAAACGCGTCTTCCTTGCTCCGGGCATGCACCAGAATGACATCGACATCGCCGGTTTCACCCAGCTTGATCGCCTTGCCGGTGCCCACCGCGATGACGTCGACCCGGCAGTCATTGGCAGCTTCGAATGGCGGCAGGAACTCTGCGAGCAGGCCGGAATTTTCCGTGGATGTGGTCGTCGCCAGGCGCAGGCGTTCGGCGGCAAACCCAGTTGTCGTCAGCAAGACCAAGAGCGTGATGCCGAGCGCAAGCTTGAGCAGGCGGGTCATTTTGATCCTCTCCTGTTCGGTTGATGATAATAAATAATCAGAACTCTCATACCAGAATGTCAGCCGCCGCCTTTCATGAATCTTAAATTGAATTGCCTGACAAAGTCGCTGATTTCCCTTGCCGAAAAATCAAAGAAACGCAAGGTTACAGCGGTCACGGGCAGCCGCACCGAGCGGCCGAGCTGACGAACCTGTTCCGG
>JBFLJZ010000045.1:0-5716 GCA_040882925.1 Desulfuromonadales bacterium | reverse complement strand
TTGCACTTTGTCCAATTCCTTTTGTAGATCGGCAAAGGCGGCGTTCCCCCCGGCAAGATCATTGCGGCTATTCTCGAGTGCAGCAGTTAATTCTGCCTGTTGGATTTCCAGTTGGTTAACCTGTTCTCGAAGCTGATCTCGCTCTTTCTCCAGGTGGGCGATGACGGTTGGTTTTGGTGTCTCGTTGGTGAGATACTGCTTCTTTACCCAGCCCTCAGTGCCGTTTGGGGTACGGACAAAGACGTAATCTGCCTTCCCCTCCTGCAGGATTTCCAGCGGCGTTCCAGTTTTGAGCATTTTCAATATTTTGTACTCGTCGCCTTCACCTCTACGTAAGGTGATGATCAACTCGTCCGATACATATTGTTTATCCGCTATCGCTTGCCCACTTGAGAGCATTAATAGTGTCAACATAAAAATCAGTATAACGTATCGCATTTCATTCTCCTTGTTTGCTGCAATTTTATTCCTTTTATACCCCGATTTTCGACAAATCAGCCCATTGATCCCTGGGAACAGAAGAAATGTTGCCGGGTGTGGTATCAGGAATATTACCGCGGGGAAAAACCATATTTCCCCTTGTCGAAACAGGTGGCATGATCGAGTGAGCCTCGAGAACCCCAGTGGTGATATTCCTAAATGTGTGGAGCCATCTTCAGGAGACCTTTAGCCTTCGAACTACAGTCACAGTTAGAAAAATAAGTGTTGATATCGTGGGCGTGAAGGGAAGCACTCCACGGTAGTGATGAACAACCTTCTTTTAGCCTGCAAATTGACTCTTAGGTTGCGGCAGGAGCTGAAAAACTTCCGTTTATTTAAGTGCCCTGTATGGTCAATTTTTATTCTGTGTAATCCTGACAAATCTTATATTTCCACCGTCCCTATATCCCCTTTCTCCGGAAGGATGAGAATGGCTCATCCATCTAGGATTGGCATTTTCATTCGATAAACACTTTAGAATAAAGTTATCTATGAGCCCCTCGCTTTTGATCAACTCTAATAAAGAATCAAACTTTGGCGAAAAGGACTAAGGCTAAGTTTGTTCTTGATAGAAAATCTCGGCAATTCTCCATCTACAAACAAATGGGCATTCGCAACTATACCCGTAATTATTTGAGCTAAATCCCCATCTACTATCACAACTCCAGTCGTTTTCTTTCCATACATCCATGAAGGCGAGTAATCTTTTTTGAGTTCAGTTTTAATACCATTTTGTGTGCATGCTTCGACTATTGTTTCTGCTAATTTTATGTCCATTAGGTTACACCTCTTTACTCAGTAATTATTCACAAGAAAACAAATTGAACTTTGAATTTTTTTGAGAAATGAACAAACCCTGAGGGCACAAGAGATATTAGCAATGGGTGAAAATTTTTGGGCGCAGTTTTGAAGGAGATTGTTCATTTAGACTTACTGTCACAACAACCCATCGCTGGGCTTAATGTCTGTGTAAAACCAAATCCTGCCAAAAGCGCTGATTATCAGAGAAAAATTACAACTTCTTCATTTACTGACATGTATCACTAGGTTCAAAATTAAGTAGCATTGTATATGCCAAGAAGCGTTAAAAACCGTTATAGTTTCCAGAAATGCAATGATAAAATTTTGGAATCTTATTGTAACTTACTCTGCTATAAAGCTTTTTTTTGTTAAAAGCTAAGCGAATCGTGTTTATTGAAATAAGTAATGAGTTAAAATAGATAGCATTGCTATAAATCCATAGATGCGAATGTGTTTATTTAGCTACAGTGAATGTGATTCTAGCGCTCATAATTACTTCTGCAGGCAGAGTTGCGTTAAAATTAAACATGGTGTTTTTCTACATGAATCACCGCATAATGCGAAGAAAACACCTTTTTAGCTTTAGAACAATGATGAAATGAAGTCAAATTGCCTTTTTCAGAATGGTTAATGTTCAAGGAGACATGAAGCTGTATAAGAGGAATCATCTAAGAAATTCCTGAAAGACCTTGAATTTCAGGGTTTATATGTTGGCGATAGAAGGGTGTTGTAGAAAGGCTGACTTCTAAGAACTATCGTCTGTCTGGCTTAGCCGGAGAGTTAAAAACACATCAGGTTTTTCAGACATATCTCATCTGGGTATTGGGTTAGTACTGTATATGGACCCCAAACACAACACCCACCCCCTGGCGTACCGCAGAGGGTGGGGAAAGTCCGGGGAAAGTCAGCATTTGCGATTGGTTAAGTAGCTGATTTTCCTGCCATTTAAATGGTGGAGGTGGCGGGAATCGAACCCGCGTCCGAAAATCTTTCACGTCAGGCGTCTACATGCGTAGTTCGTGTTTTGCTTAACCCGTAAGAGCTCCCACGAACAGGATCTCTTGCGGGGGAGTCCGCTTAAGTTTCACCGCGGTGTCACGGACACTCACCGCGACTAGCCCACTCAATTAGCGTCTCAAAACCCACATGGGCGATGAATCAGGAGACGTGACAGCAATTAAGCTGCCAGTGCGTAACGAACGTCAGTGTCGGCGTTTGTTAGTGTTGGGCTTTTTAACGGAGCCAGCCCACTCCGGCATGCAACCAGCGCTTCCAATCCCCGTCGAAACCTTGGCACCCCCTTTTGATTCGGTTACTGGTAACTGGAGGCTGGGGGCTGGCAAAAACCAGGACCCAACCTCACAGACAAGGAATTATCTCACAATAACAATTATTTTTCAACTAGTTAAAAAGATTACCTCGAGTGATCTCTCATGGCGCGGCTGGCTTCACGGTCGGCCTGCTTGCGCTTGAGGTTCTCACGCTTGTCATACAGTTTCTTGCCGCGGCAAACGCCGATTTCAAGCTTGGCGCGGCTGTCCTTAAAGTAGATTTTGGTCGGCACCAGGGTCAACCCCTTTTCATCGACCTTCTTGATCAATTTGTCGATCTCGTAGCGGTTCAGGAGCAGCTTGCGTGAACGCAGCGGTTCGTGATTCTCGCGGTTGCCTTGCTCGTACGGGCTGATGTTCATGTTGTCGACGAACACCTCGCCATTACGGATGCGGCAGTAAGCTTCCTTGATGCTGACCTGCCCCATGCGAATCGACTTGACTTCGGTCCCCTGCAGGGCAAGGCCGGCCTCGAACACTTCATCAACGAAGTATTCGTGGTACGCCTTTTTATTGTTGGCAATGATTTTTATACCCATTTGACACCGGAGGCTTGATGCTGGCGACTGGTTGCTGGAAATTGATCAATAAATGTAACAACCCGCAGTCCCCAGCCACAAAAGACAGAATTACTCATCTCTCAAGATAGCCACGATTTTAGGCATGTACGTCTCCTGCGAGAGGGCGCTGCTGCCAACCCGGAGGATGACGAAACTGCCGATCAGGAAGAAGACTCCGAAAATCGCCGACATCAGGTTCGGGTCGAGGCCGAGGTCAAACTTTTCCCCCAGCGCCTTGCCGACCAGGGCGCCAACCAGCAGGGCGATCAAGGGCACGATGTAGAGGAGAAACGATGACTGCAGAAAAGACCGAGTCGTAGTGGCGATGCGGACATGATCGCCCACAGCCGCACCGAGGTCGTTCTTCACTTCAATCAGCCGGGAGTGACCATCATCGCCTAGCACGCAGCTGCCGTTGGTCGCGCAGTTCTCGCACAGACTGCTCTTGCGACACATGACCACTGCATTGGCCTTGCCCTTCAATTCGACGACGGTGCCGTTCTCTTCGATCATATCAAGCTGATACCCTTAATGAGCAAAAATACTTTTAAATTCCGACATGCAGGGGACGACTACAGTCTATCACATCATCGGCTGTCACAGCGATGGCGGTATCGTATTATAGGGACTGACTAGAGTTCCGGCAAGACGTTCTGCCCCGCCAGATAAAGATGGGTCACCGCGACCCTCTCAGCTGCAGCGCTAAGCGCTTCTTCAAGCTCGGCCAGGCCGGGCAGATCGGCCAGTTTGACGATCTGGAAGGAGGCATCGTAGCCTGCGACAAGCTGCCCGACCCGGTTTTGTAAGCCCAGCGCCCCAGCCCCGCCCAGGGTTGCAATTTCTAGCCACTTGCGCGGCGGGGCGGCCCCGGCAAACCAGCTGCGCGCAAACGCCAGTTCGTCCCAGAGCGACAGGCTCGGTGCGCTTGCCAGGCTGTCGGTGCCGAGAGACAGCGGCACGTCGGCCCGCAGGTAGTCGACCACCGGGGCCTTGCCGGATTGCAGCGCCGCATTCGACCGCGGGCAGAGAGCGACATGACACCCGATCTGCTTGAGCAGGGCGATATCCGACGTATCCACCTGCACGCCATGCACGACCAGGTCATTGCGCCGCAGCCGCCCGGCGCGGCACAAGGCCCGGACCGGGCTGCCGCCGGCAACCGGGTCGCTCGCAGGGTCCCATTGCGCGGCAGGATAAAGCTTGTCGGCGATGCTCCCCTGCCCCTCTTTGATAAACCGCGTTTCGTCGGCGGATTCAGCCAGGTGGATCGTATTTTGCAGCGCCCGTGCGGCGGAAAAAGCCAACGCCCGGTCCAAAGCAGCCTCAGACAAGGTGTATGGCGCATGGGGAGCGAGCCCCCAGCCGAGCGCCTTGCCGGGCGGACGGCCAAGCAGCCGCTCGATGGCCTGCAGACGGTCGGCGACCCGGTCGGCAGCGTGGCCGAGAACCTCGGCGAACACCCGCCCGTAAAGGGGCGTCTGTCGATAGGCTGCAATCGCCTCCAGCGTCGTGCAGATATCGCCGATCGCGCCGGTGCCGAAGCGCATCGACTCCCTCAGGCCAAGGGCCAGGGAACCTGCGACCTGACCGGCTGTAACACTGCGCCGGACCTTGATCAGGCTCAGGATCCAGTCGACAAAATCCTGCCCGGTTTGACTTGTCTCAGCAGCGGCGGCCCAGGCGGGGAAGGACGTCAGCTCGAGATGGGTATGCGCGTTGGTCATCGGCGGCAGCATGACCGCATCGTCGAAATCGACCACCGGCACGCCGGGATAATCGGTTGACAGTTCATCCCGTGTGCCGACCGCCCTGATGCGACCGTCAACCGCGAGCAGGGCTCCCTGTTCGAGTGGCGCCGCAGCAACTGGCAAAACGAATCTTGCCGCATAAAGAGTGGTCGAGCGGGGGGACATCAGAGCAGTCTCACAGGATACAGGCCATCGGCGGCTCGTCGAGCGAGGCACAGATCTTTTCCACCTGGGATAACAATGCCTGGATATCTTCCTGGAGCACGATTGTACACTGCTCGGCGAGGACCGTCTCGAGGATGGCATCGGTCGTCAGGGGGTTAGCCAGAACCACGCGCAGCACGGTGACCTGCCGGGCATAAGAGGGCACCAGCAGCCTGGTCCTGGAAACGAACGTCTTGCCCGCCTCACGCTGATCTTTCTGCAGCAGCTGATTGATCTGGTCAAGCAGCAGGTTGACGGACTCGCTCTGTTCGAACGATGCGTTTTTAAGAGACTTCTGTACCTCTGCCGGGCAGTAGCGGTAGGTCAGGATGTTCAGCTCCGGCGCGCTGGTCAGCTCAAACTCGGGATGGCGTCGAATCATTTCAGCAAAGGACTTCGCCCGTTCTATGCCCAGGTCGATGAGCAGTTCATAGCCTTTGCGGCCGATGATCGACAACCCGGCATGCAGCATCAGCGCCTTGCCCGGCCGTGAACCTTCCAGGGTGTGACTGCCGAGGTCCTTGGAGCCGTGGCGCAGGATGTAGTTGGCGTGATGTTCAATCGCCGACAACGCCGTGGGATCTTTGAAGAT
>JBFLJZ010000285.1:0-8584 GCA_040882925.1 Desulfuromonadales bacterium | reverse complement strand
TTGAGTTCCTGCCCCAGGCTTTGTGCCGCTGACCGTGCCAGTTGAACCGTCATGGCATCCTCAGGCACCGACATGCTCGGGAAGTCCGACCGAACATCGGCATGGACCCGCGGCGTGACCCGCCTGTCGTCGATGACCCGGGACATGTCTTCCGCTGCCGCCTCGAAACAGGCCAGCATGTGCGCCGTCTGCTCCTGCAGTTTGTCAGCATCGTGGCTGCGCGCCTCGCCGACGACCTTGACGCTCTGCGGCACGATATTCCGCGCGACCCCACCCTCGATGCGGCCGATATTGGCCGTCGTCTCATGATCGATACGACCCAGGCGCATCCGACTGATCGCCAGTGCTGCAGTATGGATCGCCGACAGGCCCAGCTCCGGCGCCATACCGGCATGTGATGCAATCCCTTCGATATCGATCTGCAGATGGTTGGCCCCCGGCGCCTGCAGGACCATCCAGCCGGTGCCTTCAGTATCCAGGGCGTAGCCGCGTTTTGACTTCAGCAGCGTATAATCGAGATGTTTCGCACCGACCAGGCCGATTTCTTCGGCGATCGTAATCACTACTTCAAGTGGCCCATGCGGGACCTGCTGTTCGCGAAGCACTTCCAGGGCCTCAATCAGTTCGGCGACACCGGCCTTGTCGTCGGCACCGAGAACCGTGTCGCCGGCGCTGAAGAAAACGCCGTCCCGCAGGACTGGCTGGACCTGCCCTCCCGGCTCAACCGTGTCCATGTGTACGGAGAAGAGCAGCGGCTCGGCCGACTTTATTTGTCCAGCAAATCTGGCGACCAGGTTGCCAACCTCGCCACCCGTTGCTTCGGCAGCTTTGTCAAACAGCACCTCGGCACCGAGATTCTCGAGACGCCCCACCAGATAGCGGGCAATCGCAAGTTCGTGCAGCGGCGGACTGTTAATCGCCGCCAGGCGGGCAAACTCTTCACTCAAGCGATGCCGGTTGACCATACAATTCTCCTTGTCATCAGATCTCCAAAGTTAGTAATTTACCGCAGTTGTCCTGACAAGCAAAAGCGGTTAGAAACAGACTTCGCAAACAGAACAAATAACGGGATCTGCGCCACAGATTTATAGACAAAGGACTCTTTAGACTGATATATTGCTAAATTATATTTTTCGGTCATTTAACCTTTTTTTGCAGGACAAGAGATTGAATTTCGATTTGCACCCGCCTAAATCATCCTCGATAAGCCGTCGCAGGTCAACGCCGCGTTTTCGGCTGTGGTTCGTACTGGTCATGGTGGCCCTGCTCGTCACCCCGCTGTTTTTCCGTCCAACAATTACCAATACCGAAGCCAACATCTCCCAGCCTGCGGCATTACCGCAGCCACCGATGCCGGAAATCCGCAAGGAGATCATCAAGGGAACCATCGCCCAGGGCGATACGGCAACCGCCATATTGGGTGACTACTTCTCGGCGGCCGAGATCTACGAACTGGGCAAGCTGTGCAAACCGGTCTTTCCCCTCTCTCGCCTCGTTGCCGGACAAGCGTACCGGCTCTGCCTCAGCAATGATGACTTTGAGCGGTTCGAGTACGACATCAACCAGGACGAACAGCTGATTATTTCCCGCGAGGATGATGAGTTCTCGGTCAAGAAGGCGCCAATCCCGTACACCACCGAAACCGTTCGTGTGCGCGGCAAGATCGAAACCAACTTCTTCGAAGCGGTCACCGGCACTGGAGAAAGCGATGTCCTGGCCATGAACCTGGCTGACATCTTCGCCTGGGACATCGATTTTATTCTTGATATCCGACAGGGCGACTCATTCCAGGCCCTGGTGGAAAAACGTTACCGCGAAGGTCAACCCGCAGGTTACGGTCGTGTCCTGGCCGCAGAATTCACCAGTCGCGGGGAAACCTTTCAGGCCTTCCTGTACCAGGACGGCGACCGCCGTGCCGATTATTTCGATGCGGAAGGACAAAGTCTGCGCAAGGCTTTCCTCAAGGCGCCGCTGTCCTTTTCACGGATCTCGTCCGGATTCACCATGCGCCGTTTCCATCCGATCACCAAGACCTGGAAATCCCACCCGGCGATCGATTATGCGGCACCGAGCGGAACACCGATCAAAAGTGTCGGCGACGGCATCATCATCAAGAAGGGTTACACCCGCGGCAACGGTAATTATATCAAGATCAGGCACAACAGCAGCTATGAGACCCTGTATCTGCATATGAAGGGGTTTGCCAGGGGCATCGCCCAGGGCAAGCGGGTTGCCCAGGGACAAACGATCGGCTACGTCGGCAGCACAGGGCTGGCCACCGGTCCTCACCTCTGTTTCCGGATGCGCAAAAACGGTGCTCCGGTCAATCCGCAGCGGGTCAAGGCGCCGTCAGTCAAACCGGTCTCTGCCGAGAACCTGGCTGATTTTAAAGCCAAAGCCTCAATCCTTGCCGCCTCACTGGCTGATCAACAGCCGGTCAAAACAGTCAAATTGCGGTCAGCAGACACCACCGTTATCGAGTAGCAGAGAGGGGCATTTCATGGCGATAAAACTCGGCGAGTTACTGATCAAGAAAAACCTGTTGACCCAGGCCCAGCTTGAAGAAGCTTTGCAGGCCCAGGTCATTTTCGGCGGTACGCTCGGCACGATCCTGATAGAAATGGGGCTGATCAGCGAAAACGTCCTCGCAGAGATCCTGTCAAACCTGATCAACATCCCCTGTCTGAAACCTGACCAGCTTGAGAACATTCCCGAGCATGTGATCAAGATTATCAGTCCCGAGCTGGCGGAAAAGCACAAGGTCGTTCCGGTTGCCGTCAACGGCAAGAAATTGACCCTGGCAATGGAATCGCCCCACGACCTGAAATCGATTGACGAGATATCCTTCCGGACCGGCTATATTGTGCAACCGATTCTGGCCCTGGAAGTCCGCCTGATTTTCGCCCTGGAAGAATACTATGGCGTCAAGCGTGCCATGCGCTATATCGCCCCGCCAAAGCATGTCCGCGACGAGCTGGACAAGGCACCTATCTTCCATACGCCCGACGGACCGATTCCTGCTGCAGAAGATGATGGCGATCTCAGCGAACCGGGATCCGAGCAGATCTACCAGAGACCGGACAAGACCGCGGCAAAGGAAGCAGAGGAGAAACCTGCCGAAGGCATCGAAGAACTAGACGACATCGATGTCATCGAGGACCTGGTTGACGAGGAAGTCACCCTCGAAAGCACGTCTGCTGCCCTGGTCAAGACAGCCGACCGCAATGATGTCGCCGACGCAATCATCACTTACCTCGGGGCGAACTATGCGAGGGCGGCCCTGTTCATGGTCATGGCCGGACAGGTCACCGGATGGCGTTCGGCGAAAGATGGCGTACCGATCCCCGGGTTTGATCAGTTGCAACTGCCGCTCTCCGAGCCCTCGGTCCTGAAAACGGCGGTTGACAGCAACAGCTTTGTTCTTGGCCCGATTCAGCAGAGTGGAGCGAACCTCGCTCTGACGACTTTCCTTGGCAAGCCGGCGCCGACGACTGCGCTGCTCATGCCGATGAGCATACTCGGCCGCGTGGTCGGACTGATCTATGTCGATGACCCCGATATCGATCTCTCTCAGGCAGTCGTCGACGTCCAGCATCTCGCCAGCAAGGCATTGATGGCGTTCGAGATCCTGATTCTGCACAACAAGATCCTCAGAAGCTGACCTTGAACTATCTCGTGCACCTTATTCTCGCCGGTCCCGATCACGATCATCAACTCGGTGGCTTGATGGGTGATTTTGTCAAGGGCCCGATACCTGAGAACTACCCCCGGGGGATCGCACAGGGACTGCACCTTCACCGGCGCATCGACACCTTTTGCCACAACAACCTCCATACCCGTAAAAGCCGGAATCGACTGGACCCGAAATACGGTCATGGGCGCGGCATCATCGTCGACATCTTCTACGATCACTTTCTGGCATCCGCATGGTCCGACTACTCCCCGGAACCTCTTGAAGATTTCGCCGAACACGTCTACCAGCTTTTGCGGACCCGTCAACAGCTGCTGCCTGACGGTCTCAAGCTGGTCGCAACACGCATGATTGAGCAGAACTGGCTGGTCTCCTACCGGCACTTCGAAGTCGTCGGCAAAGCTCTCCACAGAATATCCCGGCGTTTGAGCAGACCGCTGCCTCTGGCTGAGGCAACCGAAGACCTGGTCCGTGATGAGGATGTATTAAAATCGGATTTCAGGGAGTTTATGCGAGAGGCCGGCCGGTTTGTCAGAGAAGAGACCGTCAGGAATCCATTCTGAGCAGACGTTGAGGATAAACGACACCGCGCCGGCTGATATGTGCATCAATTTCAGCAAGAGGCCTCGCTGTCAGGCGAGATTTTCTCTAGTGATTGGCCGAGTTCCCTGAGGTGGTGGCGTTCCTCGTCAGCCATCACCTCGAACAGGCGCTCGCTGTCGGGATTGTCCGAATTGCGCTGCAGGTAGAGATAGTGGTCATAGGCGCTGAGTTCCATGGCCATGGCAAAATTGAGAATTTGCACCGTACTGCTCTGTTTCGCCCATTGCAGAGCTTCGTCAAGTGCGATTCCGCCTTCCATGACCCCGACTGAAGAGAGGGATGATGCCGCGAAATCTTCACCTGCAGGACAGCCGGCAAGGGCTTCCCACAACGCCTTGAGCGTCGCCTTGTGATGATTCTCTGCTTCGGCTAATTCGGCAAACAGTGCGGCGACATCAGCGTCATCGAGCGTATCGACCATTGCCTGGTAGAAACGGCGCGCGTTCTCTTCCATGGCCCAGGCCAGGGCTGCCTGCTCCTCGGCTTTTGCTGCGTTGACCAGTGGCGGATACAGCTGGTGCGGCAGCCCGGCTGAGACACCATATTGCCAGGCGTGAAGCCCGCCCTGCAAAACATGAACATCAGAAAAACCTGACTTGACGAGGACCTGTGCAGCTGCGCGGCTGAGCGCCCCCTGGTCACAGTAAACGATCGTGGGCTTATCGGTACTCAGTTTATCGAGACTGGTCGGCAGATCCTCGGCAGGGATGCAGAGGGAACCTGGCAGGTGTTCCACACCGTATTGCTGCAACTGGCGCACATCGAGCAACTGGTAATCTTCAGGATGGTGCCGGGCAAAAAAGCCTCGCACTTTATCAACCGGCCACTCCTCTATTTTCTCCAACACTTCAGCAGCTTCCATCATAATCTCTCCGGCGACAAACGGCACCGTACCCGCGCGAATCATGCCCTGAACTAAACTGAAGGGCAAACATAGTCTCAGGATACCCGGCTGTATCGATCTGTCAACCGACCGTGATCCGGCGAACCCCGTCGACCACGAACTGGACCGACAAAGCGCCAGGATGACTCCAAACAGGCGGCGCAGGATGTTATCACCGGTTCGCCCGATGATATCCTTGATCCGCGTCGACAGCGAAAGGCGGCAAAGGCGCAAATGGACATGACGATAACTGCCGCGATCAGGAGCTTGCTGCCACCGAACCCGGCATCGTTTCTACCTCAGCTCTGACAGTGAGCCAAATTCTCAAACAGGCGCCGATGGGATAATCAGTTACAGGTAGAGCGCCAGGAACAGCAAGGGGAGGATAAAACCGATTGCGGTCAGGACGACCCCGCGACGCAAGGTTTTGCCGCGCATCATCAGCATGCCGCTGACGGCCAGGAAGCCGAGGGCAACAGCATAGATGTCGGCAACCCAGGTCCAGCTTTTCTTCGGATGGTTGAGATGCAGGAAGTTCATCTCGCGCAGGCCCGGACGCGGCACGGCGCGATCGTGAACGACATGCCCGCTGCCCAGGTCGACCAGGATCGAGCGGCCTTCGACAAACAGCTGGAGGCTGTCCGGACCGGGGCGGTAGCTGCTCTCGAGCCGACCCGTTTCGCCAAGGCGGGCAAGAATCGTGCTGATGGTTTCGGCGCTCATCGGGTTGCCGGAGACCGGGCCGATATTGGTCTCGATGCGCTCCACACTGTAGCTCGGGTTCCAATCGCTGATATGATTGACCGCCACCCCGGAGATGGCATAGACCAGCGTCAAGCCGATGCAGAGGAAACCGATATCACGATGGAGGACGCTGTTCCAGTGCCGCCAGCTCATCTTTATAACCAGGGGATTTCGGCTCCGAGACCGCGAATCCGCAGAATCGTCTCTCCGGAGTTGACGCTGGCCGGGTCGAAAGCTTCACCGGTCTCCTCGGCGTGGTGCTTGCGTCGGGCGATGACCTGCTCTTTGGTCAGCTCCATGCTTTCCACGACCCCTTCAACGACGGCCTGCTTGCCACGCGCCTCCATCGGAAAGACGATTTCACCATCAGTGACCTTGATGCGGATCTTTTCGAACTCGCGATCGCCTGCCAGGTAGATCCAGCAGCCGCGCCGGCTGCAGACATCGATCACCAGGCCGGAGACCTTGACCTTGCGGCCGACATAAGCTTCGGGATTATCGATAATTGCTGAGACCGCCGTCTCTTCGGACAAGGAGACCCCCTGGCCAAAGGTTTTCGCCAGCCCGTTTGCCGGGGCCAGCATCGCAACGAGGCTTAAGACAACAACAAATGTTCGCATGATCTGCTCCTGAAATTTGGTAAATATCGAGACAGATCATACTTTCTGCATATATAGAAAGTCAACCGACAATCGAGTATTTGAGTATGCGCATGGCGGAAGATTCATGCCTGGATCGGCCATTCCGATGCGTAGCCGGGCGGGAAAAAAGTCTCCCGGGTCCGGTTGAAATAGCCGTATTGCAATTGCGGGAAGCGTCGCTTGTGCTGCTTGAGCATCTCCAGCATACCGACGCCGCGGCCCTCGACGCCGAGGCAGGCGAGGTACAGGATTGGGTCGAGGCTCAGGTTGCGCATCTGGACCATGTCGATGCCGGTCTCATCGATCAGCCGCGACAGGGCCTCTACCTCATCGGTACGATCGGAGACGCCGGGGAAGACCAGGTAGTTCAGCATGGTGTAGAGCCCGACGTCCCTGGCTCGCCGGATCGATTCGATAACATCGGCGAAGCGATAGCCGCGCGGCCGGTAATAGGCGTTGTAGAATGGCTCCTGCACCGAATTGATTGAAACCCTGATCGATTCGACCCCGGCATCCGCCAGTCTGTCGATGGCCTCGGGGATCGAAGCATTGCTGTTGAAATTGATCGTCCCGCGCCCGGTTTGCGCGCGTATCTGCCGCACCGAATCGACGATCAGGTCGGCTTGCAGGATCGGGTCGCCCTCACAGCCCTGGCCGAAAGAAACGATCGCGTTCTCGGCCTGCTTCAAGTGCGGGACCGCCACCTCGCAGAGCTCGGCAACGCTCGGCACGAAGGTCAGGCGTTCCTGGCTGGCCGGACAACAGTCCGATTCCTGCAAGGAGATGCAGCCGATGCAGCGCGAGTTGCAGGCTGGCGAAGTCGGCAGCGGCGCCTCCCAGCGCCTGAAGAACAGGTTCTTGGCGGCAAAGCAGTGGTAGTCGAGGGCGCAGCGCGCGAGCTGCTCGAACAGCCGGTTGTCAGGATGGTCTTGCAGCACCCTGCGTACCAGCGGATCGAGCTTGCGGTCATCAAAATGCTCCGGCTGCCACTGGGTGTTGCAATCGACCTGCACCGCGGCAACATAGAAGCGCTCTTCCTCGACACACCAGCCGACGGCAGTGTAGGACCAGAGCGGCAGGGTCTGCTTTTTCTGCTGATAGTCGGCCGCCGGCAGCAGGGTCCGCGTGTAGCCGGGGGTGAGAAACGCCGAGACGGCCTGGATGCGACCGCCGCCCAAGGCCCTGGGCAGGCGGTCCGAGGTCATCTGCCGGCCGTTGCGCCGGTCGAAGCCGAGCGGCGGCGTCCCGGGGATGGTGAACAGGCGGCTGCCTTCCGGCATCGGGATCATCTCGTCGGCGCGCGGCCTGACCACCTCGGTGCCGTTCATACCGGCCAGCAGCAGGTCGGGGTGTTCGAAGACCTCGCCCCGTTCATCGGCGGCCAGCGCCAGGATTGTATTGCCGGTTGTCACAAAAAACTCCAGACCAATGATTTTCGGAAAATCGAACGCCCCCATGTGGAGACCGTATCCAGACTAGCACAGGCGGACTTTGCAAAACAATTACTCCCACGCGGCGACAATCGTGCTCCTGTCGTTATGGGAAAAAACATAATACACGGAAAATTTCGCGCTATACTGTGTGTAAAAAAAGGATTCTAATCATGCTTAATCGCTTCAAGAACCAGCTGATCGCCAAGCTGATCACCCGCTTCCCGAGTCTGGCGCAACGCTTCATCACCGCTTACCAGCCGTGGGAGTCCGGTGAACCGGCGCCATGGACGCCGGTGACCAAGCCTTTGAGCGATTGCAGGGTGGCTCTTGTCACGACCTCGGGCGTCCACCACAAGAATCAGCAGCCTTTCGACATGGCAGACAGCGAAGGCGATCCCAGCTTCCGCGAAATCGAGGGAGCGACGATCGGCGAAGACTACATAATCACCCATGACTACTACGACCACAGCGATGCCGAGAAGGACCTCAATATCATCTTCCCGCTCGATCGGCTCCGCGAATTACAGGACGAAGGCATCATCGGCGACCTGGCTTCCCGCCATTATTCATTGATGGGGCACATTGACGG
>JBFLJZ010000284.1:0-4855 GCA_040882925.1 Desulfuromonadales bacterium | reverse complement strand
GCTTAAGTCAAATTGTCGGAGACCCTAAAGCAAACCAACAATGAAACACCCATAATTCCCGATGCTAAATCAACCTGGTGGCAAGATGTAAAAGACGGGAGATTCCCAAAACCCGTAAAGCTGGGACCTCGAACAACTGCTTGGCGATTAGAAGACATCAGAAAATTGATTGAACAAGCAGAATAAAATGAAGGCCTGAAATCAATTAAGGTTTCAGGCCTTCATTATTTCTGGTACCGAAGGCCGGAATCGAACCGGCACGGGCAAAGCCCATCGGTTTTTGAGACCGACGTGTCTACCAATTCCACCACTTCGGCAAGTGACTTAAATTTATACTGATATGGAACAATACTGTCAATAAAAACGTAATCCGTCATCTTTAGCTGAGTGCTTAATGGGTTGTAAAAATGCGGAATTTCCCTATCAAGGGGTTAGGCAGTCTAACCAGTAGAAGGTATACTGGCGCATCATCATGAATGATAACAACATGAAATATTCCGGGGTGTTTATGACTTTACTGAATGGATACGGAATGGACACCAGCCCTCGGGGTTGACCAGTTGGTACAAGAATGGCCACTCTGAGAGTGGCCAAGTCCTTGAAATTAATGGTCGGGGCGAGAGGATTTGAACCTCCGACCCCATGCACCCCATGCATGTGCGCTACCAGGCTGCGCTACGCCCCGACGGACTGGAATTATTGTTGATAAGCACCCTTTTGTCAAGCACTATTCCCGCACTAAAAAAGTAAGTAATAGTACATATATAACAAATACTTAGACTTGATTACTTGTTGCGCTTGTCGATGATCCGGTTGGCCTTGCCTTCATGTCTCGGCATCGATGCAGGCTCGACCAGCTTGATCCTGGCGTGCAAGCCAATATTGGTCGCCAGTCGTTTTTCGATCATCTCGATGAAGGCCCGCTGCTTCTTCATCTCGTCGAAGAAGATGTTCTCGTTGACCTCGACCTGCACCTCGAGCGTATCGAGTGTGCCCTGCCGTTCGACGATCAGCTGGTAATGCGGTTCGCAGCCTTCGACCTGGAATAAAACTTCCTCGATCTGGGTCGGGAAGACGTTGACCCCCTTGATGATCAGCATATCGTCGCTGCGCCCCATGGTTTTTTCCATACGCGCCAGCGTCCTGCCGCAGTCGCAGGTCTCGTAATGCAGCCGGGTGATGTCACGGGTGCGGTAACGGATCAGCGGAATCGCCTCCTGGACGAGATTGGTCAGGACCAGCTCACCCTTTTTGCCCGGCGGCAGGACCTCCCCGGTATCGGGGTCGATGATTTCCGGCAAGAAGTGGTCTTCAAAGATGTGCATGCCCTTGCGGCAGAGACATTCACCGGCCACGCCGGGCCCGACAATTTCCGAGAGGCCGTAATTGTCGGTAGCGACGATATCGAGACGTGATTCGATTTCCCGGCGCAGCTCTTCACTCCACGGCTCGCCACCGAACAGCCCGACGCGCAGATCGAGGTAGATCCTGGGGTCATGGCCCATCTTCTCGATGCGATCGGCCAGGGTGAGGGCGTACGACGGGGTGCAGACCAGCGCCGTCGCACGGTAATCCTTGAGGATCATGATCTGGCGCTCGGTATTGCCGCCGGACATCGGGATCACTGCCGAACCGATCAGCTCGGAGCCGTAATGCAGGCCGAATGCCCCGGTAAACAGGCCATAGCCAAAGGCAATATGGACGATATCATCCGGGACGACACCGGCTGCGGTCATGAAGCGGGCGACGAGGTTCGACCAGTCGTTCAGGTCTTTACGTGAGTAGCCGACCACGGTCGGCTTGCCGGTCGTTCCTGAAGAAGAATGAATCCTGACGATATCGCGCATCGGCACGGCGAACATGCCGTACGGGTAGTTCTGCCGCAGGTCCTCCTTGGTCGTGAACGGCAGCCTGGCGAGGTCTTCGAGGGCATGGATATCTCCCGGATCGACCCCGGCCTGCCTGAATTTGTCCCGGTAGCAGGGCACCTTGGCAACCCGTTCGAGCGTCGTACGCAGGCGCTCGAGCTGCAGGCGTTCCAGGTCTTTGCGGTCCAAGCATTCGTGGAGGGGGTCCCAGATCTTGTAGTCCACAATCAGTTCCATTAAAGTTAAGGCTTAAATTGCATAGCTTAAAGGTTTGTTTTATAGACTGTAAAGCTTTTCGCCGGTCAGGATGCTGACGTTTTTCTGCTGCAGCGTCGTGATGGCATTGTCGATGTCGTCAAAGCGGAAGATAATCACGGCATTGCCGGCGTTGCGCTCGACGAAGGCGTACATGTACTCGACGTTGATGCGGGCTTCGTCGAGGACCTGGAGGATGGTACAGAGCCCGCCCGGCTGGTCCGGCACCTCAACCGCAACGACTTCGGTCTTGTTGACGGTAAAGCCACCGCTTTTCAAGGTCTCTAGGGCGACATCGGTGTCATCGACCAACAGGCGAAGAATGCCGAAGTCAGAGGTATCTGCCAGCGAAAGCGCCCGGATATTGACGTTTTGTTCACCCAGGACGCGGGCAACCTCGGCAAGCCGACCGGACTTGTTCTCGATAAAGATGGAAATCTGTTGAACTTTCATAATCCTCCCTCCCCGTTTATTTCGGGCGGTTATCGACAACCCGCTGCGCTTTCCCTTCACTGCGGGCAATGGTCTTCGGTTCCACCAACCGGATCCGGCAGCTGATGCCAAGCAGGTCCTTGATCTCTTTTTCGATGCGCCTCGACAGGCCCTGCAACACCTTGATTTCATCCGAGAAGGTCTGCTCGTTGACCTCGACCCGGACTTCCAGGGCGTCCATCGTTCCTTCCCGTTCAACGATCAGCTGGTAATGCGGCTCCACGCCTTCGATATCCATGAGCACGCTTTCGATCTGCGACGGGAAAACGTTGACACCGCGGATGATCAGCATGTCGTCAGACCGGCCGCACATGCGCTCCAGGCGCCGGTGGGTACGACCGCAGACGCAGGGCTCGGCGATAATCCGGGTAATATCGCGGGTACGATAACGGATCATCGGAATCCCTTCCTTGGTGATCGTCGTAATCACCAGTTCCCCCTGTTCGCCTTCCGGCAAGACATCACCGGTCTCCGCGTTGATGATCTCGGGGATGAAGTGATCTTCCCAGATGTGCAGGCCACTCTGCGCCTCGATGCATTCGATGCCGACGCCGGGGCCGAGGATCTCGGAAAGGCCATAGATATCGATCGCCTTGATGCCAACCTTGGCTTCGATCTCGTTGCGCATCTTCTCTGTCCAGGGTTCGGCACCGAGGATGCCGACGCGCACCTTGAGCTGACGGATATCGATCCCTTCCTCGGCCGCAGCTTCGGCGAGATAGAGGCTGTAGGATGGCGTACAGGTGAGAACCGTCGAGCCGAAGTCCTGCATGATCATCAGCTGCTTCCTGGTGTTGCCGCCGGACATCGGAATCACAGAGGCGCCGATTTTTTCCGCGCCGTAATGGGCCCCGAGGCCGCCGGTAAAGAGGCCATAGCCGTAGGCGTTGTGAATGACATCGCCGCGATGGGCTCCGGCGGCGACGAACGAGCGGGCCATCAGCTCGGTCCAGTTGTCGATGTCGCGCCGCGTGTAGCCGACCACGGTCGGCTTGCCGGTGGTGCCCGATGACGCATGAATCCTGACGATCTGGTCGAGCGGCTTGGCAAACAGGCCGTAAGGGTAGTTGTCACGCATGTCCTGTTTCAAGGTAAACGGCAGGCGCTGCAGATCGTTCAGAGACTTGATCCTCTCCGGCTTCACACCGGCCTTGTCGAATTGCTGCCGGTAGAACGGGACCGTGGCATAAACCTTCTCGGCGACCCGTTGCAGGCGCTTCGCCTGCAGGGATTCGAGAGCTTCACGGGGCAGGGTTTCAAACTCGTCATTCCAGATCATGGTCGTCATCCTTGCTGTTTCCGGTGGACAATATTATCGGACCTGGCTGCCCAATTCGAAGGCTTTCAGGTTGACATCGAGGAAGCGTTCCGGGACCAGGCTTTTGATTGCCGTAAT
This sequence comes from Desulfuromonadales bacterium, assembly GCA_040882925.1. Taxonomy (GTDB): domain Bacteria; phylum Desulfobacterota; class Desulfuromonadia; order Desulfuromonadales; family BM103; genus JAFDBW01. Next base: position 844 of record JBFLJZ010000284.1, on the reverse strand, counting down.
CCACTGCTCGTGTGAAGGGTTCAGCGTATTCGAGAGGGCGCCGAGCAAAACCGTATTGATCGCTTTGGCATTGCCGGCCTGCTCGGCAAGCTCGAGACCGTCGACGATACGCACGTTGTCAACGCGATCCCTGAGCTTGCGGGCGATATCCTGCGGGTACTCGCTCTTGCCGAGCAGCACCGACGGCGGTGCAATACGCAGGTTGTTGACCACCACTGCACCGGTCTTTTTCACCAGCGGCAGGTAGCGGTAGGTTTCCAGCAGTTCGAAACCGAACAGCACATCCGCCTCCCCTTCCGGGATGATCGGGGAATAGACCTTTTTGCCGAAGCGGACGTGCGAGACAACACTGCCGCCGCGCTGGGCCATGCCGTGCACTTCCGCCTTCTTGACGTCGTAGCCGGCCTGCATCAGCACCTCGGAGAGAATCTCACTGGCCAGCAGAGTGCCCTGCCCGCCGACGCCGGCCATAAGGATGTTGGTCATCTTGTTATCATTCATCACAGACTCCGAAAGCATCGAATTTACACAGCTGCATACAGACGCGGCAGCCGTTGCAGAGCAGCCGGTCAATCCTGCAGTTGCCTTTCTCGCCGTCTTTGCCGGTTTCCCATTCAATTGCCGGGCAACCGATTGTCAGGCAGGCCTTGCAGGCAACGCATTTGTCCTGGTCGACATAGAGGGGCGAACTGGTTTTCACCACGTCATGCTTGATCAGTACGCAGGGTCGGCGCGTGATGACGACCGAGACTTCCGGCCGCTCCATGGCGTCCTTGATCACGGCCCGGGTGTGGTCGACCTGGAACGGGTCAATGGTCACCACATGCTTGACGCCGAGTGCACG
>JBFLJZ010000283.1:0-3522 GCA_040882925.1 Desulfuromonadales bacterium | reverse complement strand
CGTGCTACTTGCCACGCGCCACGGGATCATGGATTTTTCCTTAAAAAACCGTCTGACCGACAAAGAACTGGTTCTCTTCCCCGATGACACCCTGCTCGACAAGGTCGGGCGAGCCGTCTGCGCAGCCGGCTGCCTGCCGCGCAAGGAACATTTTTAAGCGTGGGAAGTGGCCCGGCGGGTGCGACGCCGGTTTCGCGGCGGGCGCATCGTCGACCTGGCGTGCGGTCACGGGTTGACCGCCACCCTGCTCCTGCTGCTCGACGACACTTCGGCTGAGGCCCTGGCAGTCGACAAAATGCTGCCGGCCTGCGCTGGCAAACTGCACGAAGTCCTGGTGAAGAGCTGGCCGAGGTTGGCAGGAAGGATCTCTTTCGAAGAAAGGCCACTGGCAGAGATTCAGCTGTCAGCGCGCGACCTGGTCGTCTCGGTCCACGCCTGCGGCGGGCTGACCGACCTGGTCCTCGACCGGGCGGCAGAATCGAGAGCACGCATCGCCGTACTGCCCTGCTGTCACAACCTGGAGGGATCAGACAAGGGAGGCCTGGAGGGCTGGATCGATGGGCCGATGGCGGTGGACATTACAAGGGCAAACCGTTTGAGAAGCGCAGGCTACCGGATCTACACGGCGACCATCCCGTCAGAGATCACGCCGAAAAATCGGCTGCTTTTGGCCGAGCCGACTCAAGACTGAGATTTTGTCGGCCCACGGCCCGAAGTTAAAAACCCCAAGCATCGGGCCCCTCGTCGAGCCACAAATAGTCAGCCAATTTTTCATTGACATTGCGGCGGTCGATACGGCCGATAATCTCGGGCAGAACCACCCGGTAACTGATGTCGGCCTGCTCGACCAGCTGGCGGGGAATGCCGAACTTCCAGGCATGGGCGCTGCCTGCCAGCACCACGACCCGGTAATCCGGGTTCTCCTTGAGAAAATCAACCAGGTTCCTCGCCATAATGGTGTCCCAGAGCAACTGTGCTTCGCAGAAATAGAGGAAGTGGGTGCCGTGGCCGCCATGGCCGCCCATGGCCTGCCGGATGTAATCGGCGTAAGCCTGATCGACCTCGCACTGGACGTTGCCAAGGAGCAGGCGTTCCTCGTTCGATAACGATTTGTAGCCGTTTCTGGCCACCTTGCCGGTAATCGAGCGCGGGATATTCAGACCGATCATCTTCACGTTTTCGTCACGGGCATGCAAGAATATCCCGCTGTATACCGGCCACATGCCCCAATTCTTGTTAAACGCGTCGGTAAACTCTGCAAGGGAAGACATCCCAGCAGTCCAGATATCGAGGTCTTCCTGGCTGTCTCGGCGAAACATCTCCAGGCCGATGGCCAGCGGTCGTTCGTCATTGTCAAGCGCATCGATGATGCTCAGTTGAGCCTGGTGGTGGCCAAGGTGGTCATGAAATTCACCGACAAAAATGACTTGTGACTGGCGCAGGTCATCGAGCATGACATCGGGGGAGACTTCGATTTTATCCTTGACATCCAGAAGGTGCGGGTGGGCCAGAACGACAGCAGGAACGAGCCAGACCATGCAGGTCAGCAGCAGGCTCAGCGTTATTTTACTTGTGCATTTCATTGTCTCTCGTCCTTGTTGAAGATGACCTGCAACGTTGAATTTCCAGGTTCCCAGGTTGCCTTGATCCGGTTCTGGCCATCCTGGAAGAAAAGATAACTGTAACGGCCGTAGTGCGGGATGCGTCGAGCCGTGTCTTGTGCAGCGGCAACTGAACCTGGCAGGAAATAGGCAACCACCCGGTCGTCCTTATCGGTTTTCTTGACCATGAAAAGCACATCGGGTTTTTCGCTCAGTGATTCGCCATCGAGCACAAACTTCTTTTCTGGCCTGTTGATCCCCGGCGGCAGTTCGGGTTGCAGGGCCTCGTTTTGCGGCCAGCCCAGGACAATGATATCCACATCTGGCGCAGGTGAGGCCAGGTATGCTGCTTCGTCGACGAGGTTCGCCCGGTGCCATTGCAAGCCTCGCAACAGGTCTCTGGATGCCTCTACCAGAGCGGCAGATCCCGAGGCGACAACCACCAGCTGTTGCTTCGACGCGCGCAGATCGTTGATGGTGGCCGGCAGCTCAGCCGGTTCGAGCATACGGAACAGCCGGCTGTCCTGATCGACGGTGAGGCGTACGGGCCGATCGGCGACGGTAAAGACGAAACGCTCCTGCTTCCCGACCAGGTCGATCACCTGCTCATGGACCCGGTCTTTTGTCACCAGCTGCAACGGAACGGCCAGCTGGTAATCCGGGTCGCCCTGGCCGATGATGCCGGAGACCTGCCAACCGGCCGTCGTTTTGATGGCATCGGCACTGGCAAGAGTCAGATGCGGCGCACCGGGGCGCTCGATCCATTGGCCAAAGAACAGCTCCAGGTCGAGCCCGGAGACAGCGCTAAAATGTCGTTGCAGGTCGGCCCAGCCGTACTTTTTGCCAAAACCATCGCGAGCGATATCCTGCAACCCCTTCCAGAAATTTTCGTCACCGATCAGGTCGCGTAACATATGGAAGACCATGGCCGCTTTGCCGTAGCCAACGGCCTGGTCACTTTTGGAGGTTCGATTGCGGAACGCAGCAAGTGGCAGCGTGTCGGCCTCTGCCACCAGCGCGGCATAGTCGCGCAGGATTTTTCGGCGATACTCCAAAGCTTCCCGCGGGTCATCACGCTCTTTCAAATAATAGTCGGCGACATATGTCGCCAGGCCTTCCGCCCAGTTGCCGGAGGCATAATCAACCTTTACCGCGTTGCCCCACCAGGCATGAGCAATCTCATGCGGCAGGCTGGTCGTGCGGATAAAGGGCAGTCTGACAACGCTGCTTCCCAAAAGCGTCCATCCCGGCAGGCCGTAACCGGTGGGATAGAAGTTTTCAACGACGGCGAACTTTTCGTACGGATATGGGCCGAACAGTTCCTGGTATAGGGACAGGTACTCGCGGACCGATTCGAGGTAGCCGGCAGCCAGCGGGACATTACTTTCGCCGAGAAAGGCCAACAACTGGATATCGCCGAGACTTTCGCGCTGGAGCTGGTAACGGCCGGCAGCCAGAGACATCGCCGTCGGCTGCAAAGCAGTTTGCCAGGTTGTCACTGTTCCGGCTGCGGTTCTGGTGAAATTCGCCAGGCGGCCTGAAGTCACGCCGGTCATGTCCTGAGGTCCGGTTATGGTGATCGTAAAACTTTGCGGAACGTCCGCGGCATTGGGATACCAGCCGGACGCGGCAGAGATGTAAGTTCCCTGCGGCGTGATCGTTGCCCGGATACCGTAGGATGGATCTTCGATGCCGACCAGTTCACGAGGAACGGGATCATCGAAGATGACCGTGTAACTGATGCTCAGTACCGATCGCCCAGCGGCGCCGGGTACCCTGAGTCGCCCGTGACTGAACTCGTATGTCAGGGGTCGGCCATCCGCGGCGACAGTGCCGATCCTTGCCTGCGGAGCGAGCAGAAAAAGTTCAGGCCACTTGGCGCGGTCGCCGGCCAGAGTCATGGTCGACTCTGCGATGAGTT
>JBFLJZ010000282.1:0-2885 GCA_040882925.1 Desulfuromonadales bacterium | reverse complement strand
CTCGCAGACGATGCGCAGGTTGTTGGCCTTGATCGTCGAACCGGTTTCGGTGACCTCGACAATCGCGTCACAAAGACCTTTGAGGATTTTCGCCTCGGTCGCGCCCCAGGAGAATTCGACATCGACCGGGATATTTTTTTCGGCAAAGAAACGCTTGGTGAAGTCGACCAGCTCGGTGGAAATGGTTGCCCCGGCAAGGTCCTCAGGCTTTTCCACTTTTGAATCAGGGCCAACTACCAGAACCCAGCGTGCCGGTCGTCTTGAAACTTTTGAATAGACCATTTCGCCGATCTCGACAACATCGGAGTCGTTCTCCCTGACCCAGTCCCGACCGGCAATGCCGACATCGAGTTTGCCGCGTTCAAGGACCTTGGCCATTTCCTGCGGACGCACCAGGCTGCATTTCAGTTCGTCGTCATCGCTGGTGGGAAAATAGCTGCGGGAGGATGTCTTGATCTTCCAGCCGGCTTTGGCGAATAACTCAATCGTCGCTTTTTCCAGGCTTCCTTTCGGGATTCCGAGTTTCAATTCGTTTGCCATGTCAAACCTCATGACCTCTTTCAGCTCATAAGCTGCAAGCGGTAGATTAGTGATAACAGCAGGAAGCTTACTTCTTTTTGTAAACTTCGGCAGGGTCGAACAGGGGATTGGAATGCTCTACCCAGCGGCTATCTTCCCAACGCACGTAGAAACAGCTGCGGTTGCCGGTGTGGCAGGCGGCGGGGCCGTTTTGCTTGACTTTGATGACAACGGTGTCAGCATCGCAATCGGTCAGCACTTCAACAACGTCCTGGGTGTTGCCGGATTCTTCACCTTTCATCCAGTATTTGTTGCGACTGCGGCTGAAAAACCAGGTCTTGCCGTCGCGCAAGGTGTTGGCAAGCGTCTTTTCGTCCATGAAAGCGACCATCAGCACTTCACCGTTCTCGTGGTCCTGAATCACGGCGGGAATCAACCCTCCCATTTTTTCGAAATTGATTTGTGTCACTTTTGCGTACCTCCGGTAAAATTTGCGAAAGCCTACAACCTCGCCGGGGCGCTGTCAACAGTTTGCATTAGGCGCCATCAGGGGTGGCCTCTCCGGCCATCAGAGAACCGCAGGAGTTATTTTCAGCCCGGCCAGTAAGAGCGGTTTTCCGGACGTGGAGAAAGAGCTGATTCTCCGGGCTCAGTCTGCGCTGATGAATTGACCGTTGGCAATGCGGGCGAAATGCAGCTTGGGATGTTTAAGTTCACCGAAACGATCAAGGGACAGGTCCGACTGCAGTCCGCTGAAAGATTCCATGTTCAGGAGGTGATTGCGAATCGCTTCCGGGTCAGTTTCTTGCCGCATGATTGCCAGGATCATACGGGTCGCATCATAAGCATGCACGGCGGGAAAATTCGGTGTAGCGTGAAACCTTTGCCTGTAGCGTTTGATGAAGCTCTGCATCGCCGGAGCAGGATCCTCTGGGTCTGCGCTCCGGATGATGTTCAGTCCTTCCACGCTTTTGCCGCCGAACTGGATCAGGTCGTCAGAGTATGACCAGCCGGTTGCGTAAAGTGCCGGTTCAGCATGCAACTTGGTCAGCTGCTGACAGATCATGGCTGTATCGACAGCATTGGCGAGGAGCAGGATGCCGTCAGGATTGGCCTCGATGGCCATGCTCGCCAGATCAGTGTAGAGGGTGTTTGTACGGATGTCGAAGGGGATCCTGGAGACCCTTGCACCGGCCTGTTTTTCGAACATATCCTGGAAATACTGGACCCAGTCTTCCGTGTAGGCGCGATTGCTGAGATCGTAAATGGCGGCGATGTGAAGGGGCTTCCCCTGTTCAGTCAAATGCCTGGCCAGCAACTGAGCTGCCTGGGCATTGGTGTAGTAGACCCGGAAAAAGTAATCATCGATGCCGTTCAGTTCGTTGGTACTGACCGTCGGGCTGATGAGAGGGATTTTCAGGTTGTTGATCCGCGGCACGATGGTGACGGCTGTCTGGCTGGTCATCGGCCCGACGATTGCGGCAACCTTTGCGTCGGCAAGCTTGTGAATGGCATGCAGGGCGGTCTGTTTGTGCGTCCGGGCATCGACGACCAGTCCCTCAACCTGCCGGCTGTTGATGCCGCCATCGGCGTTGATTTCCTCGATGGCCAGGAGAAAACCGTCACGTCCGCTGGTGGCCAGACCTGCGGCACGAGTCGTCAATTCACCTATGAAGCCGATACGGACCGGCTTTGACTCCTCGCAGCCGGCTAGCAAGGCAAGCATCACAGCCGGAGCTATGACGATCAGGGCTCGGTTGATCAAATTCGACAGGATCATGCTAGAGAATCTACCACCAGATCAGGCCTGGCGCAAGAAACTCCCTAAGCTCTCGGGTTTTGCCAGTGTCTGCAAAAAGCATCTTTACAGTTTGAGCTGGTGTCGTAACGGCCGCAGTTTAGTTGATGAAGAAAGCAATGCATATGACCGGAAAAAGGGTCATGCTGACACCAACCAGGGCATTCAGGGCCATGCAGATATTGACCCGGGCTTTGCTTTGAAGGATCTCTTCTCCGGTGGTTAATTCCACCTGCCCGACCGGGAAAGGAAAGCCACAGTAGAGCTGCGACTTGCTGCCATGGTAGATGTGTGTGGTCAGTTTGTAGCCGATGACAAAACCGACGGCCGTCGAACCGAATGCAAGCAACAGCAGGGCCCCTTTGAAGCTGTGCTCATTGTGCAAGAGCCGGTACAGGCCGGTCAGATTAAAATAGCTGACGACCAGGGTGTTGAACAGAGTCAACCAGCGGGCGGCGGCCCAGAACTTGTAGGGACGCATCCGGCGAGCCTGCCGTCGTTTCAGCTTCTGCTCGATCTCTTCCCTGGTCAGGCCGCGCTCCATCAGCACCCAGATGATCGATTCCGT
>JBFLJZ010000281.1:0-3050 GCA_040882925.1 Desulfuromonadales bacterium | reverse complement strand
GGGTTCGATCACATGCAGGCGCTTGTTTTAAAGAACGTATCCAAATCATTCGGTGGCATCGATGCGGTCAGTAAGGTCGACCTTACCGTAATGATGGGGGAGAGCCGTGCGGTGATCGGGCCCAATGGGGCCGGCAAATCGACCCTTTTTAATTTGGTCACAGGTGAAATCTCTTTGGACGAGGGTAGGATCTTCCTGTTTGGCAAAGACCTTACCCGTGAGCCTGTGCAAAAACGGATCGCTTCACAACTGGGTCGAACCTATCAGATATCGAACCTGTTCACGCAGTTGACGGTCCAGGAGAACCTGTTTTTGGCTTCTTGGCAGACACGCAGAAAGAAAGCCTCTTTAGTCGCCACGCTGTTTCGTTCCTGGCGCAAGTTTGATAATCAACGTCGTTATTTGGCCAAGATTGCCGATCGGGTCGGATTGGCGGGAAAGCTCGACATAACGGTCGATGAGCTCTCCCACGGAGAACACCGCCAACTGGAGTTAGGCATCACACTGGCCCACAAGCCCAGAATATTGCTGCTGGACGAACCCATGGCCGGACTTTCAGTGGCCGAGCGAAGATTCATGACCGAGTTGATCATGAGCCTCAAACCCGAGATTACCGTGGTCATCATCGAGCACGACATCGATGTGGCATTTAGCATTGCCGACCAGGTATCGGTGTTGGATCATGGTGCCATTATCGCTGAAGGAAGCCCTGAGCAGATCGAGAACAATCGAGAAGTTCAGCAGATCTATACTCTAAGCCGGCAGTCCAAAGGTTTCCAAGATGCCTGAAGCCCTGTTGAACATAGAACACCTTGATGCCTATTACGGCAAAAGTCATATCCTGCAGGACGTAAATCTGCAGGTGCATCCCGGGGAACTGGTCGTGGTCGTAGGCCGCAACGGCATGGGCAAAACGACTCTGCTGAAGTCGGTGATGGGGCTGCCGCCCGTGCTTAGAACCGGATCGATCACTTTCGACGGCCGGGAAACGCTCAAGATGCCCACTCATGATATTACCAACTTGGGGATTGGGTATGTACCCCAGGGCAGGATGCTGTTTCCCTCTTTAAGCGTGGATGAACACCTGCGTTTTGCCTGGCGCCAGAGCGGGGCAAATTCCCAGTGGTCCCCCGAGACGGTCTACGATCTGTTCCCGGAATTGAATGACAGAGCCCATATCTCCGGTACCCTCCTGAGCGGCGGTGAACAGCAGATGCTGGCCATCGGTCGGGCCCTGGTCACCAATCCGCTCCTGTTAATGATGGACGAACCGTCCGAAGGTTTGTCCGTATTGGTCATCCAACGGGTGGAAGAGGTATGCCGCCATCTGAGTTCCAGCGGTATGGCCATTTTGCTGATTGAGCAGAATATAGATATGGCACAGTCTTTGGCCCAACGTGCCTATGTTGTCGTAAACGGCCGCATTGACCGGGAATTGCAGTCCGCCACCCTGGCAACGGACCCAAATCAGTTGATAGAATCGCTGGGAGTGAGCGCCGCCACCGGCGAACTCCCACCGTTGCAACCCGAGGGACCGGAGGCGGATGCAGCGATCGAGGCGTCGCCGGCGAAAAAGGTGCTCGCGGAACCGGCGTCTGAAGAGAGTCTCGAAGCCGTCATCGGGGCCACCGCGCCGACGCTGTGGAGCAGGACCGGCCTTCCGGAAACCCGGGCGCCTGAAAAAACTGCGTTTACCCCGCCGGCGAGTGATACCCGTTCGTCGGTATTGCAGGTGTCGGTGGCCGACACCATCGACCGCGCCGCTTACATCGCCGGGACCTTCGACACCAAGACCCGGGACCTGCTGTTCATCAAATCCTGCCTGGACCGCCAGCGCCTGCGAACCATTACGGTGGATCTGTCCACTTCGCGAAAACCCTCCCCGGCTGCCATCAGCCCCACGGAGGTGGCCCGCCACCATCCGCAAGGAATCGGGGCTGTATTTACCGGCGACCGCGGTTCGGCCGTGGCCGGCATGGCCCAGGCCTTCACCCGCTTCATGGCGGGGCGCCGCGACGTGGGCGGCATCATCTCGGCCGGGGGCACCGGCGGCACCGCCCTGGCGACCCCGGCGATGCGCAGCCTGCCGGTGGGCCTTCCCAAAGTGATGGTTTCCACGGTCGCCTCCGGCAATGTCCGGCAATACGTCGGTCCTGCAGACATCTGCATGATTTATTCGGTCACCGACGTGGCCGGCATCAACCGCATCTCGGCCAGCGTGTTGTCCAACGCCGCCCACGCTCTGGCCGGTATGATCGGATTTCGACAGGAGGCGGACCGCTCCTGGCTGCCGGCAATCGGACTGACCATGTTCGGCGTCACCACCCCTTGCGTCCAGGCGGTTACCAATGCGCTGAAACTGCGCTATGACTGCCTGGTGTTCCATGCCACCGGCACCGGGGGCCAATCCATGGAGAAGCTGGCCGAGTCGGGCATGCTCGCAGGCGTCATCGACATTACCACCACCGAGGTGGCCGATTTTCTGGTGGGCGGCGTCATGAGTGCCGGTGAGGATCGCATGGGGGCCGTCATCCGCAGTCAAATCCCCTATGTGGGTTCCTGCGGGGCCCTGGACATGGTCAATTTCGAAGCCCTTGACACGGTGCCGCAAAGATTTAAGGACCGTAACCTCTATCAACACAATCCCCAGGTCACCTTGATGCGCACCACCGCGGCGGAAAACCAGTCATTTGGCCGCTTCATCGCGGCCAAGCTTAACCAGATGGAGGGGCCCGTGCGCTTTTTTCTGCCCCTGAAAGGGGTTTCGCTGATCGATGCCCCCGGCCAACCGTTCCACGACCCGGCGGCCGATCGAATGCTGTTTGACACCCTGGAAAGCGAATTTCAGCCGGGCCCCAATCGCCGGCTGGTCAAACTGGACCTGAACATCAACGAGCCGGCCTTCGCCAAGGCGCTGGTCGATCACTTTTTGGAAATTGTACGTATGCAATAATAATTATTTAGACATTTTTAATTATTGTATAATTTTATATTCACCGCAGAGCCGCAAAGCGCGCAAAGAATATTTATATTATGTTTGCCGTTGATCC
>JBFLJZ010000280.1:0-4766 GCA_040882925.1 Desulfuromonadales bacterium | reverse complement strand
GAGTTTGCTGAGCTTGAAGAGCTCGAAAAACCTGAAGTTCTTGATGAAGCAGCCTTGCAAACAGCTGCCGAAAGCCCGGAGCCTCATGACTCTGCCAACCTCGAGGCAGAGCTCGATGAGGTCGAATACTACCTGCAGCAGGGGCTCTATGGTGATGCCGAGTCCATTGTCCAGGCCCTGCTGAAGAACGACCCTGATCGTCCTGAATTGCATGCCAAGCTGGAGCAGATCAGCCTGGGACGCCTGGCTTCCGCGGCAGCAACGGAAAGCGGCGATTTTGTCGACCTGATGGCCGAGATCCAGGATGACGACCTGCTTGCAACGACAGACTTTCTTGATTCATTCGCTGCTGATGCCGCGTTCGATGAAAAACTTGCCCAGAAAACCGTCTCGGAGCTCGATTCGGCAGACACGGAGTCACATTTCAATCTCGGCATCGCCTACAAGGAAATGGGGCTTTATGATGACGCAATCGCCGAGTTTGAAAAAGCCTCGAAGGACCCGTCACGCGTGGTTGATTGTATCACCCTGACCGGTCAGTGCCAGAGCGAATCAGGGGCCACGGATCTGGCCCTGGAGACTTTCAAGCAAGGCCTGGCCATGCAGAATCTGAACGATGAAAGCCGGATGGGCCTGAATTTTGAGCTCGGGACGCTTTACCGGATGAACGGTCAGCTGCTCGAGGCCCTGGAGTCTTTCCAGCTGGTGGCCGAAAAGGATTCGTTCTTCCGCAACGTTTCGGATCTGATCAAAAGCCTGCGCCGTGAGCTGGGCCTTGGTGACTCCGATGATGATGGCCCGCAGGGTGATCGCGACCGCGTCTCTTACGTCTAGCCGGAGGGTTACAGAAGTTTATGAGTTACCTGCAACATTACGGGCTTGAGCGCGAACCTTTCTCCAACGCGCCTGACGCCCGGTTTTATTTCAACAGCGATCAACACAGCCAGGCATTGCTGAGGTTGATGTATGCCGTCGATTCGAACAAGGGCCTTGCTGTGCTGGTCGGTGATGTCGGCACCGGAAAAACCACTTTAGCTCGGCGCATGCTCGACAATCTGCCGGAAGACCGCTATGAGTCTTCACTGCTGGTGATGGTGCATTCCGGCATCACCCCGGAATGGATCCTGACCAGAATTGCCATGCAGCTCGGTGTCAAGGAGCCTGCCGGCGACCGTCTCAAGCTCCTCAAACAACTCTACACCAGGCTGCTTGAAATCGACGATGAGGGCAGGCGCGCCGTGGTGCTGATTGATGAAGCGCAGATGCTGCAGAGCCGTGAACTGATGGAAGAGTTCCGCGGTCTTCTCAATCTCGAGGTGCCGGGAAAGAAGCTTCTCAACGTCGTCTTCTTCGGTTTGCCGGAACTGGAAGACTGCCTGGCCCTGGATGAGCCTTTGGCGCAGCGGGTTGCAATCAAATATACTCTCAAATCAATGACGGTCGAAACGACGACCTCTTACATCAAGCATCGACTGCAGATCGCCGGAGCCGGGCAAGTCTTGTTCGATGACGACGTTATTCCGCTGGTTCACCGTTACGCCCGTGGTGTGCCCCGCTTGGTCAATACGATCAGCGACAACTGTCTTTTTGAGGCTTATCTCTGCAAGATGAAAATGGTTGACGATCGCATTGCGCACAGTGTCGCCGGAGACCTTGGCTTGCTGCAACAGCCAGTTGTGGAATCGCCGCGAGATAGAGTCAAAGAGGAACTGGACGAGATCGACGGCATGCTGGAAAAGCTTGAAATGAAAAAGTAATTTCAGGTCACAGGCGGCCGGTTACACCGGCCGTTTTTTTTTCGGATTAATATCGAAATGTAGGTCGGCCGCTAAGACGCCAAGACAGGAAGCAGAACCACCGAAATCGGGCGGGCATTGATGCAAGATTTGCTTCATAAATCATAGAGAACCGATATTCTTGGAGCCTTTGTGACTTTGTGGCGATGAACTCTGTTTACGTTCACGGCGGCGTCATGTCGTCCCTGGCACCCCGAGACCTTTGCGGTTAGATGTTATAAGTCGTCACTCATGAACAATCGAATCCAAATCCTCCCGGAAAACCTCGCCAATCAGATCGCCGCCGGCGAAGTTGTCGAGCGCCCGGCATCCGTGGTCAAGGAATTGATCGAGAACGCCATCGATGCGTCGGCAACAGAAATCCTGGTCGATGTTGAAAAAGGCGGCAAAGGCCTGGTCCGGGTGACCGACAACGGACATGGGATGAAGAAGGATGATGCCTTCCTCTGCCTGGAACGACACGCCACCAGCAAAGTAAAAAATGTTGATGACCTGTTTGCTCTGCACAGCATGGGTTTTCGCGGTGAAGCTTTGCCCGCCATCGCGTCCGTCTCGCGTTTGCGGCTGACGACACGTTCTGTCGATGAAGAGTCAGGCTGGCAGATTTATGCCGAGGGCGGGACGATTCGTCAGGCCGAGGCTGTCGGCGCTGCGCCGGGCACGGTCGTCGAGATGCGTAACCTGTTTTTCAACACACCCGGGCGCCGCAAGTTCCTGCGCAAGGATGAAACCGAGTTTGGTCACATCGCCGATGTCGTGTCCCGCCTGGCACTTTCACGTGCCGATATCCACTTCCGGTTGTCACACAACGGGCGCAATATCCTCGATGCCTATCGGCACAACCGGCTCGAGGAAAGGGCCGCTTTAATCCTTGGCCGCCAGATTGCCGGCGATCTGATCCCTGTCGATGCCGACTCTGCCAACGGCGAGATACTGATCGGCCTGCTCGGTGCTCCCGGCGTCAGCCGCTCCACGACAGCCCAGATCTATACTTACATTAACGGCCGCTTCGTGCGTGACCGGGTTGTCCAGCATGCAATCCTGGAGGCGTACCGGAGCCTGCTGGAAAAGCGTCGTTATCCGATTGCCGTCCTTTTTATCGACATGCCCCCGGCGAACGTCGACGTCAATGTTCACCCGACCAAACACGAGGTGCGTTTCCGCAACCAGCAGCAAGTTCACGATTTCATCGTTACCGCCCTGCGTAAAAAGTTGCATAGAGGCTCCTTTGATGCCGTGCTTGCCGCTGGCGCCACGGCCGACGACAGGTCTTCGCCGACGACGACGTCTGCCGGACAGGCGCCTGATCATTATGCGTCCCGGATTCAGGAATCGTTGACTGCATTCAATGAAAAAGTCGCCGGTTGCCAGACCATCTCCGCCGGAGCGACGGTCAAAGGTGAAATGGCAGGCTGGTCTGCCGGGGCGTCCGGAATTCATGACATGCCAGACGGTTGGCGTCTGATCGGACAATATCTGAACAGTTACTTACTCTGCCAGGCTGATGATGAACTGGTCCTGGTCGACCAGCATGCCGCCCATGAGCGGATCGGTTTCGAGCGATTGCGCCAGCAGCTGGCGACCGGCGGCATAGCCAGCCAGAACCTGCTGTTTCCGGCCGTTATCGAACTAGAGCATCGTGAGGCGACCGTCCTGGTCGAGTATCTCGATGATTTTGCCCGGTTCGGTTTCGAAGTGGAGTCTTTCGGTGGCCGTTCCTTTACCGTCAAAGCCGTACCGGCGCTGACCATAGATGTCGATGTTGAACGACTCGTCCGTGATCTTGCTGCAGAGCTGAACGAAATCGGGCGGGCCGGCAAACTCGATGACGAGATCGAACGGGTCCTTGCGGTGATCGCCTGTCACAGCATGGTCCGGGCCAACCAGGCCCTTTCGTCAACTGAGATGCAGCGGCTGTTGAAAGACCTCGCCGAAATCGATTTTGGCAGCTGTTGCCCACACGGACGACCTGTCATGTATCGCCTGGCCAAACGCGACGTCGAGAAATTTTTTCACAGGGGCTGAAGGTGCCGGATAATTCAGACACGCGGCCAACCCTGACGATTATCTGCGGTCCGACCGCAGTCGGCAAGACCGAATTGACTCTGGCTTTGGCCGAACGCTTCGACGGTGAAATCATCTCTGCCGATTCTCGTCAGGTCTACCGCCTGATGGACATCGGCACGGCCAAGCCGACCAGAGACGAACAGCAGCAAGTGCGGCATCACCTGATTGATGTGGTCTGGCCCAACGAGGCATTCAATGCGGCACGTTTTATCGCCCTTGCAGAAGCGGCGTTGCAGTCTATCCGGCAGCGTAACAAAAGGCCTTTTCTGGCTGGCGGCACCGGTCTTTACATCAAAACCCTGACCGAAGGGCTGCTTGATGCGCCGGGGGCTGACCCGGAACTGCGCAAGCGTCTGCATGACAGGGCGGAGCAAGAGGGCAGCCAGGCCCTGCATACGGAGCTCGCAGAAGTTGATCCGCAATCAGCCGCCCGCCTGCATGCCAACGACCTGGTGAGAATCGTCCGCGCGCTGGAGGTTTTCCGCCAGTCCGGCAGGCCTCTTTCGACACTGCAGAACGAGCACGGCTTCAAGAGCGGGCTTTATCGGACCCTGAAGGTCGGTCTGACCTGTGCCAGAGAGACGCTGTACGAGCGAATCGATCGGCGTACCGAAGCGATGTTCCGACAGGGTCTGATCGAAGAAGCAGAACAGATCCTGCAGGCCGGATATGACCCCGATCTGAAAATATTCAAAACCATCGGCTATCGACAGGCTTTTGCTTTGCTGCGTGGTGAAATCAGCCGTGCCGAAGCTCTTGACGACCTGAAGCGCTGCACGAGACGTTATGCAAAACAGCAGATAACTTGGTTCCGAAAAGATAAATCAATAATTTGGCTTGAATCATCCAGTGACTTTGTTACAATCCAGAAGTTGATTGAAGATTTTCATGTCATTTAAAAAG
>JBFLJZ010000279.1:0-9123 GCA_040882925.1 Desulfuromonadales bacterium | reverse complement strand
TTATCAAGGGCGGCATGGAACTCCTGATGTTGTCGGATATATCCGAAGTCTGGGTCTACGCCGATATCTACGAATACGAGATGCCCTGGGTCAAGGTCGGGCAGACAGCCAGGATCTTCCTGCCTTTTGTCGGCAGCGAGCCGATCGAGAGCGAAGTCAGCTTCATCTACCCATATGTCGAGCCGAAAACTCGCACAGTCAAGGCGCGCTTCGATATCGACAATGCGGATTTTGTGTTGAAGCCGGACATGTACGTCAACGTTCGTCTCGACACGCAACCGGTCGAGAACGCCCTGACCGTGCCTGCTGAAGCGGTCCTGCATTCAGGTGAAGTGCAGACGGTTTTCGTTGCCCTGGGCAATGGAAAATTCGAACCGCGACAGGTCAGGACCGGGCTGCAGAGTGAGGACGGCTTTATCGAAATCAAACAGGGGCTGCTCGAGGGTGAACACGTCGTCACCAGCGCCCAGTTCATGCTCGATTCTGAGAGCAAGCTGCGCGAAGCGATACAGAAAATGTTGGAACCTCAGGCGCCGTCAGCGGCGGCGCACGCCCACGCCGAAGAAGAAACCGGTGACGAGGATCTCGACGCTCTGTTTGCCGATGAAGAGGATACCGACGAATCCCTGGAAAGTCTGTTCGATGATTAAGACGAGGCCATGTCAAAAGGCATAGGTAATCATTAATAGTTAGCAAATTAAAGCACTTGAGTTTTTTCCTTTAACGGAATTTATATGCTTGAATATATTATCGACTGGTCGATAAAGAACAAATTCATCGTGGTTCTGGTGACGGCATTCGTCATTATCGGCGGGGTTTATGCTCTCTTTAAAACCCCCGTGGATGCGATCCCCGACCTGTCCGATGTCCAGGTGATCGTCTTTACCGAGTTCAAGGGACAGGCGCCGCAGGTGGTTGAAGACCAGGTCACTTATCCGTTGACGACGCAAATGCTGGCCGTGCCCGGCGCTGAAGTTGTTCGCGGCTACTCGTTTTTCGGCCTGTCTTTCGTCTATATCATCTTCGAGGACGGTACCGACCTGTACTGGGCGCGTTCACGGGTCCTCGAATACCTGAATTACGCCGCCGGCAGACTACCCTCCGGAGTGACGCCGAGCCTCGGGCCTGACGCCACCGGTGTCGGCTGGGTCTACGAATATGTCCTGGAAAGCGACCAGCACGATTTGCAGCAGCTGCGGTCGATTCAGGACTGGTTCCTGCGTTACGAATTGACCGCGGTTGAAGGCGTTTCCGAGGTCGCTTCGATCGGCGGTTACGTCAAGCAGTACCAGATCGAAGTCGATCCTGACCGCCTGCTGGCCTATCACATCACCATTCCGCAGATCAAAAAAGCGATTCAACGCTCCAACAACGATGTCGGCGGCAGGCTGGTCGAGATGGCCGAGACCGAGTTCATGGTGCGCGGGCTTGGTTATATCAAGTCGAAACAGGACATCGAAAGCGTGGTTGTCGGCACCGATAGCAGGGGGACACCGATCCTGGTCCGGGACCTTGCTCGAGTGACGATCGGCCCGGAACTGAGGCGCGGAGCGGCGGAGCTTGACGGCAACGGCGAAACGGTCGGTGGCATTGTCGTCATGCGGTACGGCGAAAATGCTCTGACGACGATTGACAATGTCAAGCGCAAGCTCGAAGAATTAAAATCCGGTCTGCCCGAAGGCGTCAAGATCAAGACAGTGTACGACCGCTCCGGCCTGATCGAGCGGGCGGTCGACACGCTCAAGGAAAAACTGGTCGAGGAGAGTATCGTCGTCGCCTTGATCACGGCGCTCTTCCTGTTCCACTTTTCCAGCGCCCTGGTGGCGATATTCACCTTGCCGGTGGCGATCCTGTTCGCTTTCATCATCATGTATTTCCAGGGGATCAACGCCAATATCATGAGCCTCGGCGGGATTGCCATCGCCATTGGCGCCATGATCGATGCCGCGATCATCATGATCGAAAATGCCCACAAGCACCTCGAGCGCGACCGTGGCAAGCTGCCGCATTGGCAGATCGTCGCCAACGCGTCAAAAGAAGTGGGGCCGGCGTTGTTTTACTCGTTGCTGGTCATAACGGTCTCCTTCTTTCCCGTGTTCACCCTCGGCGAACAATCGGGGCGCATGTTCAAACCATTGGCTTATACGAAGACCTACGCCATGGCCGGCGCCGCGATCCTGTCGATTACGATCGTGCCGGTGCTGATGGGCTGGTTCATTCGCGGCAAGATTCCCGCCGAGGAAAAGAACCCGCTTAATCGTCTGCTGATCCGCATTTACCATCCGGTTGTCGATTTTGTCCTCAAATTCCGCTGGCCGGTCCTGATCGTTGCCATCCTGTTGACCGCGTCGAGCTACATCCCTTTCAAACGGATGGGCTCCGAATTCATGCCGCCCCTGTATGAAGGTGACCTGCTTTACATGCCGACGACCCTGCCGGGCATATCGATCACCAAGGCCAAGGAACTGCTGCAGCAAACGGACCGCATCATCGCCGAGTTTCCCGAAGTCGAACGGGTCTTCGGCAAGGTGGGTCGGGCCGAGACGGCCACTGACCCGGCCCCGCTGTCCATGCTGGAAACCACGATCATGCTGAAGCCGGAAGACGAGTGGCGACTGGTCCACCATGACCGTTTTTACAGCGGTTGGTCGGATAATTTCGAATGGATCAAGAAACCGCTGAGGATCGTCTGGCCCGAGCTGGCGCCGATCGATGTCGAACAACTGAAAACCGAGCTCAACGATGCGATCAAGTTCCCCGGCCTGACCAATGCCTGGACCATGCCGATCAAAACCCGCATCGACATGCTTTCGACCGGCATCAAGACGCCGGTCGGGATCAAGATCATGGGCGACGACCTCGAAGTCCTGTCGCGTCTGGGCGAGCAGATCGAAGCGATCGTGCGAGATATCCCCGGGACTCTCAGCGCCTTCTCGGAGCGCGTGGTCGGCGGCAACTACCTGGACTATGAGATCGATCGGGAGGCCGTGGCCCGCTACGGCCTGACCGTCGGCGACGTACAGGACATTATCAAGGCCGCCATCGGCGGCATGAACGTCACCGAGACTGTAGAAGGCCTGGAACGCTACCCGGTCAATATCCGCTACCAGCGTGACTACCGCGACGATCTGCAGTCGCTTGGGCGCGTCCTGGTGCCGATCGCCGGAGGCAAGCACATCCCCTTGTCGCAGGTCGCCGAAATCAAGATCAGGAAGGGCCCGCCCGGCATCAAGAGCGAGAACGCCCGGCGTACGGCATGGGTGTATGTTGACCTGCGCGGCATCGATGTCGGCACATACGTCGCAAACGCCAGGCAGATCATCGAGGAGCAGGTCGAGCTGCCTGCCGGCTACAATATCATCTGGAGCGGCCAGTACGAATACATGCAGAAGGCGAAAGAGACGCTGATGGTGGTCATCCCCCTGACCCTGCTGATCATTTTCGTCATCATCTACATAAATACCAAGAGCATGATCAAGACCGGGATTATCTTCGTTGCTTTGCCGCTCTCGCTGGTCGGCTGCTTCTGGTACATCTATCTGCTCGGCTACAACATGTCGATCGCGGTCTGGGTCGGCATCATCGCCCTGGCCGGCATCTCGGCCGAGACCGGGGTCGTCATGCTGCTCTATCTCGACCTGGCTTACGAACTCTGGAAGAGGAACGGCCGCATGCAGAGCCTGGGCGACCTGGTGCAGGCAATCCATTACGGCGCCGTCAAGAGAATCCGGCCGAAGATCATGACGATCTGCGTGATCATTGCCGGCCTGATCCCGATCATGTGGTCGCACGGCGCCGGCGCCGACGTGATGAAGCGCATCGCCGCACCGATGATCGGCGGTGTCGTGACCTCCGGACTGATGGAGCTTCTGGTCTTTCCGGTCATCTACTTCATGTGGCGCGGTATGAAACTGGATAAGTCGTATGCGCCGACTGCTGAACACGACCCGAAAGAATAGTTGGTGACAAGACAAACTGAACCGGCAGACAGCCGGTCCTCAACGAGAAGGAGACAAGATATGAAAAAACTGACTGTTGCAATTCTGACCCTGGCGATTGCCATGGCGCTGCCGATGGCCGCGGCAGCCATGAAACACATGGACCATGGCGAGCATGGCAAGGCCATGGCCGAGGAAAAGATGAAACATGGCGATATGGAGCATGCTGACCGTGGCGAACATAAAGGTCATGACATGAAGATGGAGCATGCCAAGGACATGTCGGATGACATGCACAAAGGTCACGCGATGAACGGCGGTGACGACTTCGTCGAGATCGGCAAGGATATCCAGAAGGGCGTCGTCGCGACCGTCAAAGTCAAGACCTATGACGACGAAACAAAGGCGACCATGGCCAAGATGGGCATGGATGCCACGCACCATGTCATGGTCTTTTTTGTCGATGAGGCGAGCGGCAAGACGGTCGGCGGCAAGGCTGCACTGAAGGTAAAAGGCCAGGACAGCAAACCGGCAATGCTCATGCAGATGGGAGATGGCTTCGGTGCTGACCTGACCCTGGGCACCGGCATGTCGACTCTTGAAATCGGCACCAAACTGGATGACGGCAAGAAACGTCAGTTCGAGGTCGGTTTTCACAACATGTAGGCGCAAATGATTTATGTGAGGAGATGCAATTTTCTATAGCAAACCAATCGAAGGGCCGTTCGTCGGCCCTTTTTTTATGCGCGGATTTAAGGTACTCTGTGCAACATCATGACGGACGCATCTGATAACCGTTCCCGGGGAACATTCAACCTCAGATATATTGGCCGTCTCTCTCTCCCTGTTTGCTGGGCCGGCATGATCTGCTGGCTGTCACTGTCCTCGACGCCGCCGCTGATCCAGGGCCCACTTGGCTGGGATAAACTGCTGCATGCCGCAGCCTATGCGCTGCTGACCGTCACGATTGGCCAATACCTGTATATGCATTGTGCTGACAACTGGAAGGCCGGCTTTTATGCGGCCTGCCTGGCTATCGTGTACGGTGGCTTGATGGAAATCATGCAGCTGACCATGCAGACTGGCCGAATGGCCGAATGGAACGACCTGGTCGCCGACGCAGTCGGCTCTATGGCAGGTTGTGCCATATTCCGTCAGGCAGCTGTGCTGATATCTCAGCATCATGCCCGCAATCAAGCTCATGGATAAAACCCTCTACAGAGCGGCAGCTGATGGCTACTTGGTGCTGACGGTCAACGAGCGGTTGTCGAGATACCTGCACAAGCAGTTCGACCTTGAACAGCAGCGGCGAGGCCTTTCGGCCTGGCTTCGGCCGAATATCCTGAGCCTCTCCGCATGGCTGTCTCGTTGTCAGCCAAACCTTCCGGGAATGCCGGCATTCCTCAACCATGCCCAACTGCAACGCGTCTGGGAGATGATCATCGAGGAGGATGTCGAGCACACTGGAAACCACCTTCTGCAGACACCACAAACAGCCCGCCGGGCATTGCAGGCTCATCACTTGCTGGTCAGTTACCAGGCGGATTTCGATGCACAGCTGGCTGCTGATGACCACCGAGCCTTTCTGCGCTGGCGATCAGCCTGGATGAAACAGGCCAAAAGAAATGCCTGGCACGATCCAGCCGAACTGCCGTTGCTGGTCAGCTCAGCGCTCATCGCCGGACATCTCCGCTTGCCCGATAAAATCTTTCTCGCAGGTTTCGACGAACTGGCACCCGACCTGCAGCAGCTCTGCAATGCCATGGCAAGCCGGGGCACCGCTTTGGAATCATGGCAGCCGGCGTCTTCTCCCACCGATGCATCCCGGCTGGCAGCAGACGATCCTTTCACAGAAGTCAGCCTTTGCGCGCGTTGGATCAGGCAACTTTTATCCGCCGACCCGCTAGCGAGTATCGCTGTGGTCGTCCCCCAGTTCGAAGCCTACCGTTCCCTGATCGAACAAGTTTTCACCGCAGAGCTGGCGCCACAGCTGTTGGCACAGGGAGACGAATCGCAACCCGTCTTCAACATGTCTCTGAGCCAGAGCCTTGACCGGGAAGGCGTTGTGCATGCGGCTCTGCGATTGTTGCGCAGCGGCATGCAGGTCAGCCACGAAGAAGTGAGCTGGCTTCTACAGACACCTTATGTCGGCAATGCCGTCAGCGAAAGCGCCGCCCGCGCGCAGATTGATCGTGAACTGCGACGGCTGCGGAGATTTGACTGGAGGTTGTCACGTCTTGTCAAGGTCGTCACCCGGTTGGCCGAGACGTATTCGCTCGCCGTACCGGGTGGTCTTGCCCTGCTCGACGCCCTTAGCAAAGGCCAGCAAATGTCCACCAGGCAACTTCCCGGTGCGTGGGCCGAATCTTTTACCAACCTGCTTCGTCAACTCGGCTGGCCTGGAGAACGCGGCCTCTCCAGCCGCGAATTCCAGGCGGTCGAACACTTCAGAAGCTGTCTTGCACAACTTGCCAGCCTGGATGGCGTGGCAAACCGGCTCGGCCGCGCCGAGGCAGTCAGAATCTTGTCCCGACTGGTCAACGCAACCGAATTTCAGCCGGAAGGGGGCGATCCTCCGGTCCAGGTGCTTGGTGCACTGGAATCGAGCGGCATGGTGTTCAATCATCTCTGGATTCTCGGTCTGACTGACAAGGCCTTGCCGCGAGCGCCCGCGCCGAACCCGTTTATCCCGTTGCCTGTACAGCGCCGCCACGCCATGCAGCGTTCATCCGCCGAGCGGGAATACAAATACGCCGAACAGGTCACCCGCCGCCTGCTGGCCGCTTCTGCCGATATTGTTGTCAGCTGGCCGCGCATGGCAACCGGTCTGCAACAGAGGCCAAGCCCGTTGATTGCCAATCTGGCCGAAAGGCAGCCCGGTTTCGCAGCAACATCTGCGCCTGACCGGGTGATCTGGGCCGGTCGGCCCGAGTTAGAGAAGATGACCGACAGCCAGGGCCCGGCACTTGTAACGCGCAAGGCGTTTTCCGGTGGCACCGGGATCATCAAGGACCAGGCCCTCTGTCCGTTCCGCGCATTTGCCCATCATCGTCTCAGGGCAGAAGGGCTGGATGTGCCGGAGATCGGGATCGACAACATGTCGCGCGGGACCCTGGCCCACACGGTGCTCGAGCTGTTCTGGAACGATGTCGGTGATCAGGCGGCCCTTCATGCGCTCGGTGAAGCTGCCCTGGATGCAAAAATCCGGGTCGCTGTCGATGCCGCCCTGGAGCGTCTCGAAAAGGAACGGCGACATGACCTGCCTGCCCGGCAGCGACAGATTGAGGCCGATCGTCTGTCAATGATAGCCCGGCAATGGCTGGGCATCGAGTCTCGCCGCGGCGCTTTTCAGGTGACCGTTGCTGAAAAAAACCATCGGGTCAAAGTCGGCAACCTGACCATCCGTACCAGGATTGACCGCATCGATGAACTGGCAGACGGGACCATGGCGGTGATTGATTACAAAACCGGCCGTCCTGACCCGACTCAGTGGCTGGATGAACGAGTCACGGAGCCGCAACTGCCGCTTTACTGCCTCGGGCTGGAGCGCAGCAGCATCGGTGCGGTCATGTTTGCACAAGTTCGCAGCAAGGCCCTTGAATGCGGCTTCCGGGGGCTGGCTCGTGAGACTGAAGCCTGGCCGGGAGCAAAGTCCCGCAAACTTGCAGCGCTGTTCAACGAGAAAGGCTGGGAGAGCCTTGATGATGTTTTGTCACACTGGGATAAAGTCCTGCCCGCTCTGGGCGACGACTTTTCACGCGGTGTCGCTGCGGTTGACCCGGTCGGCTTCGAACTGGCCTGTAAGTATTGCGACCTGACCGGTCTATGCCGTGTCCTGGAGCGGCAAAACGCTGGCCATGGAGGTGATGATGAATAAACATCCTCTGCCTCCTGACTGGCATGAACGGCAAAAGGCCCTTGACATCACCAGGTCATACATCGTTCAGGCCCCGGCCGGGTCCGGCAAGACGGAATTGCTGGTCCAGCGGATTCTCTCCCTGCTGGCGACAGCAGAAAGTCCGGAAGAAATCCTCGCCATCACCTTTACCCGCAAGGCCGCCAATGAGATGAAACAGCGTCTGGTCCAGGCATTGGAATCGGCAAGCAGTGATCAACCGCCCGCCGAGGCGCATGCTGCCGATACCTGGCGTCGTGCCCGGGCTGTGCTTGGCCGTGACAAGGCTGCGTCCTGGCAGCTGCTGCAGAACCCGTCACGCCTGCAATTGACGACGATTGACAGCTTCTGCGCCTTGCTGGCGCGAAGAATGCCCTGGTTGTCGCGCTTCGGTGACCAGCCGAGAGTCACCGATGATCCGAGCGATCTTTATACGCAAGCGGCAGAAAACCTGCTGACCAGGCTCGAGAACGGCTCCCCGGGGCAGGAGCCGATCGCAAGACTTTTGGTCCACCTCGACAATCGTCTCAAACTGCTGCGCGACCTGATTGTTGCCATGCTTGGCAAACGGGACCAGTGGCTGCGACACCTTGTCGCAAGACGCAAGCTGTCGCCTCGCCAGCTGCTTGAGTCCGGCCTGCAGCTTTATGTCTCGACTTTCCTCAGCCGCCTGAATCAGCTGGTGACCCCTGACGTGCACCGGGAGCTCAGGTCGTTGGCCTTGTCTGCCGCAGAAAATCTCGCAGATGACCAGCCCGGACATCCGCTTGTCGGACTTTTGCAGACAAATGATGATCCGGAGTCTCTCGCCCAGTGGCAGGCAATGTCTCATCTGGTTCTGACGGCAAGCGGCGAGGTGAGGAAAAATCTCAACAAGAACAGCGGATTCCCGGCAGGCAAATCTGCCGAAGCAGTCGCTATGAAGGCCCGGGCGATGGATCTTTTGCAGGGCTTGCGTGACAACCCTGATGCTGCCCGGGCCCTGCAGGCTCTGCGCCGCTTGCCTGCCTGCTCATATGCAGAGGAGCAATGGCTGGTTCTCGAGGCGCTGATCGACCTGCTGCCGTTGGCGGTGGCGGAATTGCAGGAGGTTTTTCGTCAGCAGGGGCAGGTCGATTTTATTGAAATAGCCGGCGCCGCTCACAAGGCTCTCGGTTCCGTCATGCAGCCGGAAGAGTTGCTGCTGCAACTGGACGGTCGCCTGCGACATGTCCTGGTCGATGAGTTTCAGGACACGTCTTACGCTCAATACGAACTTTTGCGTTGCCTGACTGCCGGTTGGGAGCCGCA
>JBFLJZ010000278.1:0-5961 GCA_040882925.1 Desulfuromonadales bacterium | reverse complement strand
TATGCCACGGCCTGCCTGATGTTTGCTTTGGCGATGATCCTGGCCGGCAAGGTTCAGGACAAATTCGGTCCCCGGATCACCTGCATGATCGGCGGCCTGATGGTCGGTGCCGGGTTTATCTGGATCTCCCAGACCACCAGCTATTGGGCTTGGATCGTCGGTTTCGGCGTTATGGCAGGGATGGGCATCGGCTTCGGTTATTCCTCGGCGACGCCGCCGGCTCTCAAGTGGTTCCCGCCGGCCAAGACCGGCTTGATTGCCGGCATCGTCGTCGCCGGCTTCGGTCTCGCCTCGGTCTACATCGCGCCACTGGCCCAGTTCCTGCTCGGCAGCTTTGGCCTGCAGCAATCGATGATGTATTTCGGCATCGGTTTCGTTGCGATCACCTGTTTCTGCGGCATGTTCCTCGCCAATCCCCCGGCGGGCTATGTCGCCGATCCGCAGGCTGCCAAATCTGCCGTCAAGGCGGTTGCCAGCGCAGACAAGTCGCCCTCCGAAATTCTTAAAACG
Organism: Desulfuromonadales bacterium; assembly: GCA_040882925.1. Lineage (GTDB taxonomy): Bacteria > Desulfobacterota > Desulfuromonadia > Desulfuromonadales > BM103 > JAFDBW01. Next base: position 5,451 of record JBFLJZ010000278.1, on the reverse strand, counting down.
GCGAAGTTCTTTACCCTTTGGACCTGCTTCTTCATCGGCGCCGGCGCCGGGTTGATGGTGATCGGCAGCGCCAAGGGGCTGGCCAAGGCCAGCATGGGTGAAATGGCTTTCCTGGTTGTCGCCATCATGTCTGTCGGCAACGCCGCAGGACGCATCGTCGCCGGCGTGGTCTCCGACAAGATCGGTCGTGCCAATACCCTGGTGATCATGCTGGTCTTCCAGGCCACCTTGATGTTTCTCGCCATTCCCGTCATCGACGGCACTTACAGCAACCCGCTGGCGATGCCCCTGCTGGTGACCTTCATGGTCTTCAACTATGGCACCAACCTGTCGCTCTTTCCCTCGTTCGCCAAGGATCTCTGGGGCGCCAAGCATTTCGGCATGAACTACGGCATCCTGTTTTCCGCCTGGGGCGTCGGCGCCTTTGCCCTGGTGCGGGTTTCCGAGATGCTGCGCGTCAAGACCGGCGGTTTCACCATGTCATTCGCCGCTGCCGGAGCCCTGCTGGTGGTCGGCGCCATGCTCGCCGGCACCCTGAAGACCCGCAGAGCCGAAGTCCCGGTTCTCGAAGGCGCGGTCGAGGAAGAAGAAAATCTGGCTCTGGCAAAAGCGACCAACGAATAATCCTGCTCAACCGTTTAAACCCTCCTTCAGGTATAAACGGCTGCGGCCCCGCTATTGCTGGCGGGGCCGTTTTTTTATATCGATAGAGAGTTTTTCTGCGATATATACACCATAGCTGTAATAAGATTTGTACTTTTCATAAAGAGCAATTTCAGCTTTTTCTGCCGAGACAAGTTCCATGGCGTCTTTGCTGTTATGATTTCGCTTGAGAAAATCATCAAAAGTGTTTTGCAAGGGGCGATAATAATTTTCGACCCAACAGTATTCTGGCAACAAAAAGTATGCTTTCACTTTATAGCCGTTTTCTTCAAGAATCTTTATCTTTGAAGATGCGGTCCCTATTTCTGGATATTGGTTTTCCCAGTACGCTTCAAGTTCGCTTGGCCTATGATCTGTACTCCAAGTCATTTCTGATACAGCCAACAGGCCATCAGTTTTGAGAAAACGCTTCCACTCCTTTATGCCTCGCTCAAAGCCGATGTTGTAAATAGCGCCTTCAGACCAAATCACATCATATTCTTCATCAGCAAATGGTAAATCTTCCATACTACAAACTAGCGGAGTTATTTGACTTTCTAAACCTTTCTTTTGTGCGGCGGCGGTTAAAACGTCAATAAACTCTGGCAGAAAATCGATGGCAGTGACATGTGCATTCAATTGCTTAGCAATACAGATGGTCGAAGCACCTGTACCGCACCCTATATCTGCTATTGTCAGATGTTTGGTTTTGTCCAGCATGGCCAAGGAAATGGCTTTTATGGTTTCTCTTTGACTCCCAGGACCTTGGCGGTTTTGATGTTTGTGAAGGTCGATCAATAGTTCGAAATCTTCCATGCGCAACCTCCATTGTTTTCCTTTGCTTAACGACTGAACATCACAAATGACGTGTCAGCATAAAGACCGAACAGTAAAAAAAGCGCAAACCAGATTATGACCGTGTCCTTTGCTTGATTTTATAGTGAGTTTGCAAAATTTTTGAAAAAGCCGCCGCTGCCGGCGAAAAAGTTCGGCCCCTTGCACTCGCCATCCATATTTTCCGTTCAACAGTGAGGCCATCTATTTCAATCCGTTTCAGTTCGGCAGCATTCTTCCAGGATTTTACTGATAGTTCAGACACAAAAGCGCCGCCGTAACCGCTGGCAACAGCCTGTAGGACAGCCTCGTTGCTCCCAAGACGCGCTGCGGTAGTGAGTTCTTCCGGATTGTGCCCAGCTAGGCGCAATGCCAGATCCAAGGACTGGCCACTGCCTGAACCTGTTTCCCGCATGACCAATGGCTGATGAAAAAGTGCATCAATTCCGATACGGCCGGATTCAGCCCAAGGATGTGTTGAACCGACCACCAGCACCAATGGATCTTTTATCAGTGGGCTAAATATGATGTCACTGTTGTCTGATCGGCTCCCCACAAGTGCTAATTCAACTTCGGCACCCTCCAGCATGGTCAGGACTTCAGTCGTGTCCCCTGTCAACATGGTCAACGAGATACCCGGATGCTCTTGCTTCATTGTCGACAGTAATTGCGGAACCAAATAGTTTGCCGGGATGTTGCTCGCACCAACAATCAGTTCTGCTCGTTCAAGTCCCCGGAAACTACACATCGCTTGAGATAGAGCGTCACTTTCCCTGAGGATTCGTCTGGCGTGCCGCAGAAAGAGTGTTCCGCCAGTCGTGAGAGAGATTCCCCGACTTAATCGATTGAAAAGCGGAACTCCCATCTCCTCTTCAAGTGATGAAATATGTTGACTGACTGTTGACTGCGTCAGGGCAACAACGTCTGCAGCTGCCGAAAAGCTGCCCGTTTCTGCAATGGCCACAAATATCTTGATCTGACGTAAGTCCATCTTTCACCTATCGTAAAAACCGATTAGCTGTATTCATAATATCGAAACTATCTGTTTGACTGGGGATTGTCAATGTTAGAAAATTCGCCTGTTTTGTCCGATGCATCATGAGTCAATATTTTGGTGAAACACGCGAACTATAACTGTAGGAGATTTTACATGTCTGACAATTTTCAAGTGAAAACAAATCCGGATCTTTGGGCGACACTCGATATGGATATTGATCGGTTTATGAATGTTCCGCCTATGCTGACGGATGCATTTAAGACCATCTTCCTGAGTCAGCAGAACCGGCCGAAGATGATGGCTTATTTCGATGACATGGTCAGCAATATCTTTACCGGGCGTATCCAGGAACTGGTCGATGCCAAAGGGGAGGGGCGTCCTGTGATTGGTACCTTCTGCGTCTATGTCCCGGAAGAAATCATCCAGGCTGCCAATGGTGTTTGTATTGGTCTGTGCGGTGGCTCACAAGGCTCGATTGCTGATGCGGAAAAAATCCTGCCGCGCAACATCTGTCCAATGGTCAAATCAGCTTTTGGTTTCAAGGTCGGCCGCCTCTGCCCCCTGTTCCAGGCTGTCGATTTTGTCTACGGCGAGACGACTTGCGATGCGAAGAAAAAAACCTGGGAGCTGCTTGATCACTATGTTCCTACCCATGTCATGGAAATTCCACAGATGAAGCGAGAGCGAGATAAGCGTCTGTGGATTGAAGAAGTCAAAGATTTCAAGCAGGCGATTGAAGAGCGTGTAGACAAAGAGATCACGGAAGAAGACCTCAAGTCTGGTATTGAGACGCTCAATCGAAAACGCGAGGCAATGCAGCGTTTAAATAATTTGCGGCACCATAACCCATCACCGATCAGCGGTCGTGACATGCTGCTGATTCAGCAAATTGCCTTTTATGATATCCCCGAGAGGTACACGGCCAAGGTTCATGAACTTTGCGATGAACTGGAGAAAAGGATCGCAGACCAGAGCTTCGCCGCAGCGCAAGGTACGCCGCGAGTCATGGTTTCGGGGACACCGATGGCGCTGCCTAACTGGAAGCTGCACAATATCATTGAAGGCGCCGGAGCGATCGTCGTCAATGAAGAAAGCTGTATCGGAACGCGTTACTACAAGGACACCATTGATACTGGCGGCGCATCGATGGATCAGATGCTCGAAAAGTTGACCGAACGATATATGAAGATCGACTGCTCCTGTTTTACCCCCAATGATGACAGGATCGACCAAGTCATCAAAGAGTACCGTGATTCAGGCGCCGAGGGAATCATTGATTACTGCCTCCAGTTCTGCCACACCTACAACATCGAAGCCGTCAAGCTACGCGAAGCGTGTGCCAAAGACGGTATCCCGTTCATGGCGATCGAAACAGACTATTCTCCTGAGGATGTTGGCCAACTCCAAACTCGGGTCGAGGCATTCCTCGAGCAGATCCAGGAGTAAAGCGGTATGCAGATAGGGATAGATCTCGGCTCCCGGGCCATCAAAATGGCCGTCTTTCGTGATGGAGAACTGATCGGGAAAGAGGTGGTCGAGAGTTCTTTCGAGCCACACAAACAGGCGGCGGAAATGGTCTCGCGCTACAATTCGTCCCAGGTCGTGGCGACGGGTTACGGACGCCACCTGGCGCAAAAGCATTTCGCGCAAAAGGTGATTACCGAGATCAAGGCCCATGCACAGGGAGCCCGCTTTTGCGTACCGGGAGCCCATACCATTCTCGATGTTGGCGGCCAGGATTCGAAAGTGATCGCCCTGGACAGCAAAGGCCGTGTTGTCCAATTCCAGATGAATGACAAGTGTGCCGCTGGCACAGGTCGTTTTCTGGAGATCATGGCCGCCTCGCTGGGATACTCACTCGATGAGTTTTCCGCCGCAGCGGCAACGTCGACGCAGGACATTCCGATCAACAGCATGTGCGCTGTATTTGCCGAGTCGGAAGTCGTTTCATTACGCAACCGAGGTTACGTTGCAGCCGATATTGCACGGGCAATCCATCTGGCCATTTCAGATCGTTTAAGCGGTATGCTGGAGCGAATCGGCATGCAAGATACGGTCGTGTTTACCGGGGGAGTCGCTAATAACCGTTTCCTGGTCGATATGCTTGCCGACAAACTCGGACGGCTGGTTGTTGTCCCCGATCACCCGGAGATTGTCGGAGCAATCGGCGCGGCATTACATCAAGAGAAATTACCTGTTTAACAATCACATTCAGTTCGTGTGTAAAACATTATCGACCTCGAGGTTTAAATGACTCGACATCCCGACAGGTCATTCTTAAAAATCACGACATTGCAAATGTAAAACGACCCATTCTCCATGGATGGGCCGTTTTTCTTTCTGTTGCTTAACTGGCGCGCCCGGAAGGAGTCGAACCCTCAACCCCCAGATCCGAAGTCTGGTGCTCTATCCAGTTGAGCTACGGGCGCAAAGTAGACATGTTTATCGATTTATAATACACAAAATCTTAGGCATCAAGGAATCGATATAACTATGTCTCTCATCAATCCGCTTGCAGCTCGCTCCTGGATTGACCAGGAATTTTAAAAGATCAGCTTCAACACCGAACCTGAAATACGTCAAAGCTGATAATGAGGCTATTTCAACGCGAGATTCCAAATGGTTCCAAAATGGGACATCGCCGGTTGCCGAAATTATAGTAAACTTGTGACTGGCTGCTCCCTGATAGAGACTTCAAGAGGATCGTCGTGACGGCATCTGACAACGAGAAGTATAAGCGGGTCGTCGCAGAGATGCGCAAGGCGGAACAGTTGCGACAAGCCGGATACCGTGAAAGGGCCCTGAAACTCTTCCCCCATGTCTGCGCCCGATGTGTCAGGGAATTCGAAGGCAAGAAGCTTCGCGAACTGACGGTGCACCATCGGGACCACAATCACGACAACAACCCGCCCGACGGCAGCAACTGGGAACTGCTCTGCGTTTACTGCCACGATCACGAGCATAGTCGCGGTGTGCAG
>JBFLJZ010000044.1:0-5988 GCA_040882925.1 Desulfuromonadales bacterium | reverse complement strand
GCAGCCTTGTCGTGCCATTCGATATGGTCTTGATCAAGGTTGCCGCGAGCGCAGGCCTGCAGGACCGGGACGATGTCGGATTTCATGCGCATGAGCAACGGCTGTGCTTCCGGGTCACCGAACCGGGCATTGTACTCGACCACCCGCGGCTTGCCGTCCTTGATCATCAGGCCGACATAGAGAATGCCGCTGTAGGGACAGCCATCACTGGCCATGCCGGCAATCGTCGGCTTGACGATCGTCTCGACGATCTCGTCGTGCAGCGCTGCAGTCACCACCGGAGCCGGCGAATAAGCTCCCATGCCGCCGGTGTTCGGCCCTTCATCATCGTCAAAAGCACGCTTGTGGTCCTGTGAAGACGCCAGGGGCAGGATATTGCGGCCGTCAGTGAAAGCAAAAAAGGACGCTTCCTCACCATCCATGAATTCCTCGATCACGACACTGGCACCGGCGGCGCCGAACACCTTGTCGAGCATGATGTCACCGACGGCGGCAATCGCCTGCTCTTCGGACATGGCCACGATTACGCCCTTGCCGGCGGCGAGGCCGTCGGCCTTGACGACGATCGGCGCCCCCTGCGCCTTGATGTAGGCAACGGCGGCAGCGTGCTCGGTAAAGGTCTCATAGTTCGCTGTCGGGATGGCATATTTCTTCATCAGGTCCTTGGAGAAGCTCTTGCTCCCTTCGATCCGCGCGGCGGACTGGTTCGGGCCGAAAATCTCCAGGCCGACCGCCTGGAAGCGGTCGATGATACCCATGGTCAATGGCACCTCGGGGCCGACGACGGTCAGATCGACTTTTTCCGCCTCGGCGAAATTCAGCAGGGCCTCGATGTCATCCGCCGGGATATGTACGCAGTCAGCCAGATTGGCAATCCCGGGATTGCCCGGGGCACAGTAGATCTTTGCCACCAGGGGCGACTGCGCGATCTTCCAGACCAGCGCATGCTCACGACCACCTCCACCGACAACTAAGATTTTCATCTCAATCCCTTCCTTTGAAGTAGGGACTGGGGATTGGGGGCTGGGGTCTGGTGTTTTGCCAGTCCCTAGCCCCCAGTCCCCAATAGCTGCCTTTCTAGCCCCCAGCCCCCAGTCCCCGCCTTATTAATGTCTGAAATGCCGCATCCCGGTAAAAACCATCGCCATGCCATGTTCGTCAGCAGCGGCGGTCACCTCTTCATCACGGATCGAACCGCCCGGCTGGATAACCGCGCTGATGCCGACAGCTGCAGCATTGTCGATCCCATCACGAAACGGGAAGAAGGCATCGGAGGCCATGACCGCACCCTTGACTTCGAGCCCGGCATGTTCGGCCTTGATCGCGGCGATCCGCGCCGAGTTGACCCGGCTCATCTGGCCGGCACCGACGCCGATCGTCATGCCGTTCTTGCCGTAGACAATCGCGTTCGACTTGACGAACTTGGCCACTCGCCAGGTGAAGAGCATATCCTGCATCTCGGCTTCGGTGGGCTGGCGTTTGCTGACCACCTTCAGCTCTGCGGTCAGCTCGAGGTCGAGGTCCTGGACCAGCATGCCGCCGTTGACCCGTTTCAGGTCGAGGCGGGCCGCCGGCTGCTGCGGCCATTCTCCGCACTCGAGCAGGCGGACGTTCTTCTTGCTCGCCACCACCGCCACTGCAGCAGTGGAGACCTGCGGCGCGATGATCACTTCGACGAACTGCTTGTCGCAGATCGCCTGGGCGGTCTCTGCATCGAGTTCACGGTTGAAGGCGATAATACCGCCGAAAGCCGACTCGGTGTCGGTACTGAAGGCGCGCTGATAGGCATCGAGCAGGTTGTCGCCGTAAGCGACACCGCAGGGGTTGGCGTGCTTGACGATAACGCAGGCCGGGCCCTCGCTGAACTGCTTGACACATTCGAGGGCCGCGTCCGTATCGGCGATATTATTGTATGACAGCTGCTTGCCCTGCAGCTGCCGGGCGGTGGCGATCGAGGCTTCCTGGATATCCCGTTCGATGTAAAAGGCTGCCTTCTGGTGCGGGTTCTCGCCGTAGCGCATGATCTCGGCACGCTGGAACTGGAAGCTCAGGGCACTCGGGAAGTCGGCGCTCTCCGCATCGACCCGCCGCCCGAGCCAGTTGGAGATCGCGGCATCGTAGGCGGAGGTGCGCTGATAAACCTTCAGCGCCAGGCGAAAGTTGGTTGCACGGGAGACGTCTCCATGATTGGCGTTCATTTCATCGATGACCAGAGCATAATCAGCCGGGTCGACGACGACTGTGACCGACTGGTTGTTCTTGGCGGCGCTGCGCAGCATGGTCGGGCCGCCGATATCAATGTTCTCGATGGCGTCCTCGAGGGTGCAATCGGGGTTGGCAACGGTTGCCTCGAAGGGATAGAGGTTGACTACCACCATGTCGATCGGCGCGATGTCATGCTCTGCCATCTTGGCAACATGGGCCGGGTTGTCGCGCAGACCGAGCAGGCCGCCATGAATTTTCGGGTGCAGGGTCTTGACGCGGCCATCAAGCATTTCCGGGTAGCCGGTATGCTCGGAGACATCTTTCACCTCGAGCCCGGCCTCGCGCAGCATGCTCGCGGTGCCTCCCGTGGAGAGGATTTCAACACCGAATCTGCTCAAGCCCTCGGCAAACGCAACGATGCCGGTTTTGTCGGAAACACTGATTAACGCTCGTTTGATAACTGCCATGACACGACCTCTTGATTTAGTATTATGGGCTGATACTTTTCTGCTTTGATAAATGGTCAAAGCAAAAAGGATGATTTGACAATCCGTGCTTTACGAATCTTATCAGTGGCCAAACAATGCTTTCATGTCCCGCTTCAGAACCCCAGGCAGTCAAAAAAATGCTTTTCGAAAGCCGGTGTACCGGATAACGGGAACGGCTGTAATGTCGTCACCAGGTCATCCAGCCGTCGCTGACGATCATTTACTGTCAGGTAGGCCTGCAAACCGGTCAGCACTGCATTGGCCATAAAAGAGGTTTTATCTAACATGGGCTCAGGCAGCAAGGCAACCCTTTTCAGGGCATCCGGGCGCAGTGAAGTCCCCAGGGCGCCGGTCAGGCAGACCCGTTCCACAGCTGCGACCGGAATGCCGGTCTTTTCGAGGAGGACGCAGACCCCGGCATGCACCGCTGCTTTGGCCAGCTGCAGGCTGCGCAAGTCCTCCTGGGTCAAAAGCAGCTCCGTCGAGACGTCGCGATAAAAGCAGATGGCACTATGGCCATCCTTGTCAACCAGGTAGCGGCGCAAATTTGTCTCGACTTCGTCCGCTGACAGGATGCGACCGCTGGCGTCGATCAGCCCTCCCCGGCGTGCTTCACCAACCAAAGCAACCAGACCGCTGCCGCACAGGCCACGGGCCTGGCCTCCGCCGGCCACCGTTAATTCCAAACGATCGCCTGCCAGGCAAACCCCAGCCACGGCGCCTGCAGAATGGAGCATCCCGGCGCTTGTATGGCCCGCTTCGAACGCCGGGCCGGCAGCAGCCGAAGCAACCAGCCAGCGCTGCCCATCCCAGAGGGCGATTTCAGCGTTAGTGCCCAGGTCGATCATCAAGGTGCCCGGCTTCTGATCAGCGATGGCCAACAAACAGGCGACCAAATCACCGCCAACGAAGCCGGAGACCGGCGGCAGCAGTTCCATCCGGGCAGACAAGCCAATGTCTATCTCGGCAGGAGATATCCGCAGCCGTTTTTTGCATGGCGGTTTGTGCGGCGGGAAGAGTAGAGCATCGACCGGCGCATTGCGCAGCAGACAGGACATGCCGGGATTGCCGGCAACGGCAATCCCGGCGACATCTTCTGGCAAGCGGCCCGCGATGTCGAGAAGTCTGGCAACCAGCTGTCGCAATTGTTCGATCAGCAGATCCTGAAGTTTTTTGCCCTGACCGTTCAGCGCCGCATTGAGGCGTGTCAGGATATCCACACCGAGCTCTTGCTGAGGATTTAAAGTTTTTGCTGTAGCCAGAACCGCGCCCGACGAATCGATGATTGATCCGGCCAGGGTTGTGGTGCCGAGATCAATTGCAATAGAGGCGGAGGTTGGGGACTGGGGGCTGGGGGCTGGCTGGTTGATCATATCGGTATTGTCTGGCAGGCTTGATGCTTATCTCTCGAATCATGAATCGACATAGACCCTCGGCACCCGCTTGCTGATGGCGCAGAAAACCTCGTAGGTGATCGAGTCGACCTTGTCCGCCCACTCTTCAGCACTGATGAATTCATCGCCGTCCCGGCCGAGCAGGGTGACCCGGTCGCCAACCTGCACATCCGGGAGTTCGGTCACATCGACGAGGATCCAGTCCATACAGACCGTTCCGGCAATCGGCGCCCTGCGCCCATCAATCAGGACATCACCGCGATTGGTCAACAGGCGATTGTAGCCGTCGGCATAGCCAACCGGGATGGCCGCAATCCTTGACTGGCGCGATGCGACGAACCGGTGGCCGTAGGAGACCCCGTCACCGGGAGGGATATCCTTGAGTTGGGCAACCTGGCTGATGAAATGCATCACCGGCTTCTGGGTCAGAGAATCTGCATAGGGTCCCCCGGTCAACCCGCCGTAGAGGCAAATCCCGGGCCGGACCAGGTTGCATCCGGCAAGGTCACGACTGTAGATGCCGGCACTGTTGGCGATGTGGCGGTAGCCGGGACTGAAGCCATGTCCTTCGACCCGCGCGACCACTGCGGTAAAATCCCGGTATTGCGCAGAGGTCAGCGGCCGCTCCGGCTCATCAGCCACGGCCAGGTGGCTCATGAGTCCGGTCATATTGAGGTTTTTCAAATTTTTCAGGACCGCAAGCACTTCATCGAGCCTTTCAACCCGAAAACCCAGGCGCCCCATCCCGGTATCCACCTTGAGGTGATAGTCGATGGCTTGCTTTGCGCCGCCGGCGCAGGCGTCCAGCCGCCGGGCACCAGCCAGGTCATAGATGACGGGGGTCAGTTGATATTCCAGGATATCGTTTTCCTGTCCCGGGAAGGCGCTGCCGAGCACGAGAATCGGCTGCTCCAGGCCGAGTCGACGCAGTTCAACCCCTTCCTCGACCAGGGCAACACCGAACAGGTTGACGCCGGCATCGGCGAGCGTCGGAGCAACACCTGCAACGCCATGACCGTAGGCATCGGCTTTGACCACGGCCAGGATATCGCAATGACCACCGACGGTATTCCGAACCTCCTGGAAATTGTGCCGGAGAGCAGCAAGGTCGATTTCAGCGCGGGTCGGGCGAGGGACAGCCATGAATAACTCCAGGTAACTTTTCAGAAATCACAATTTAATATTAAATCATGTGTCTTTAAAAACTGTAAAGCCTTAAAGGCGGGGGTTGGTATTTGGGGGCTGGAGGCTGGTATGAGGCGGGGAATGGATGTCGGAGGCTGGGGGCTGGCTTGGGGACTGGGGCTCGGTGCAAAGTTTTTGCCAGCCCCCAGCCTCCAGCCCCCAGTCCCTGCCTTCAAGTCCCCGCATTAAACGTTGACAGCCGATCGATCAATATTCTACGCTGTCAGACAGCCGATAACGGGAGAAGATGCATCTCGTCATAGCATGGGTTTTCCGGTTCGGCATGCTTTAAAACATCTGTACCACCGCTAGGGGAGTAGAAGTTTACTGAGAGTTTCGCTGCCGGCGAAACGACCCTTGGAACCTGATCCGGATCATACCGGCGGAGGGAAGCGGACTGGACAGCAACGAGCACACCCGACATCGGGTAGAGCGCCGTGGCACCAGCCGGGCGCTTTTTCGTTTTTTTGGGGCGGTAAAGAGTAAACAGTGGAAGGAGAAAAGTGATTGACCCCGTCACTGGTTGCTCATTCAAACTGACGTTAGCGTCCAACAAAAAATGTCACATTTTCCTTTTTACGTTTTACTTTTTAGCTTTATCCAGAGATGAAAATGATCCAGGGTCTTTATCTGATTACGCCACAAGGTTCCGAGGAGCATATCCTGAGGACGGTCAGCGATGGGCTGCGCGGCGGTGCCAGGATGGTACAGTACCG
>JBFLJZ010000277.1:0-11098 GCA_040882925.1 Desulfuromonadales bacterium | reverse complement strand
GTAAGGACCACTCAAACAAGGGCGCAGATATGATGCCGAAAATCGCCCGCCGCCTGCATTTGTCGAAAGAGGACAGCAAGCGCCTGGAATTTCTGGTTCGCCATCATCTGGATATGGCACATATCTCCCAGCGACGTGATCTCCACGATATCAAGTTGATCCAGGATTTTGCCAATACGATGGAGATGGTCGAGACCCTGAAGATGCTCTTTCTGTTGACTTTTGCCGACATCAAGGCTGTGGGTCCCGATGTATGGACGGAGTGGAAGGGACATCTGCTCCAGGAGCTTTACGAGAGTACCTACGAGACCATGGAACGCGGCAACTTCATGAGCGAGGTCCGTACGGAACGCGTGCGCAACCGTAAACGGAAGGCCCTTGAGGCTCTCAAGGGTGACTTTGACGAAAAGATTATCAAGAGTCACCTGCGCTCAATGAGTACCCGGTACCTCCTGACCCACCGGTCATGGGAAGTCATTGACCATGTTAGACTGGAGTTGTCCCGTGGCGCCGATACCGTGGCGATCCAGGTCAAGCACGATACCGAAGCCGAGTACAGCAGCGTGACGATCTCCACTCTCGATGTGCCGGGCCTGTTCAGTATGATCACCGGGGTTATGGCGGCAAACGGCATTAACATCCTCGGCGCACAGATTTATACCCGCAAAAACGGTACCGCTCTGGACATCCTGCACGTCAACAAGCCCGTCGGTGGCGTGATTGACAGCGCCTCCAAATGGCAGAAGGTGCAGTCCGATCTGACCGCAGTCCTGGAAGGGCGCATCAAGGTCTCCAGCCTGGTCAGGAAGCGCCAGAAGGCCAGCACGCTGACCGCTCCCCAAATGCCCCGTTATCCGAATCGGGTTGAGTTTGACTGCGATGTCTCCCGGGAACATACGGTGATTGACATTTTTGCCCATGACAAGGTCGGACTGCTCTACAGAATCACCAGAACACTCGCAGACCTCGGCCTCTACATTCATGTTGCAAAGATTTCCACCAAGGTTGACCAGGTGGCGGATACCTTTTACGTCAAGGATATCTTCGGCCAGCCGATCAACAGTGAAGCCAAGCGGGAGGATATACGCGAGGCTCTTCTTGAATGCATGAAAGAATAGTATAAACAATATTTTATGAACAACTACCTCGACCATTACCTTAACTATATCGCCGTTGAGCGTGGCCTGGCCAGAAACACGCTTGATGCTTATGGTCGCGACCTGGCGCGCTACCTGGAGTATCTGCAGAAGCACAAGGTCGATGGCCTGGAAAACATCACCCCGACGATCGTGCTGCGTTTTCTCGGTTCTCTGAAAGAGGCCGGGCTGTCCCCCAGGAGCAGAGCCCGGTCGCTTGCGGCGTTGAGGACCTTCCACAAGTTTATGGTCAGGGAGAAGCTGGCTGCAGATAACCCGACCGACCAGATCGTGTCACCGAAGAGTCTCACGGCCTTGCCAAAAACCCTTTCACCTGTCGATGTAGAAAGCCTGCTGGCCAGTCCGAAGGGCGACGCCCCGCTCGCCATGCGTGATCGGGCCATGCTGGAGATCCTGTATGCCACGGGTTTGCGCGTCTCCGAGCTGGTTTCGCTGCAACTCAGCGACTTGCAGCTTGATGTCGGTTACCTGACAGCGTTTGGCAAACGCAGCAAACAGCGGATCGTCCCGCTCGGTGAAACCGCCATCAGCGTTCTGCGGGAGTATCTGCAACATGGCCGCCCCGGTCTGGACAAGGGGCGCGGTTCCCAATACCTGTTCCTCAATCGCTCGGGGGAAGGCTTGACACGTCAGGGCTTCTGGAAGATTATTAAGCGCCGCGCCCTTGAGGCCGGCATCAGGCAGAGCATTACGCCGCATGTCATGCGGCACTCGTTCGCCACGCACCTTCTGGAAAACGGTGCGGATTTACGCTCCGTACAGGCTATGCTCGGCCATGCGGACATCTCGACGACCCAGATTTACACCCATGTCACGCGCGAACGCCTGCGGCAGATGCACGCCCAGTATCATCCCAGGGGGTAAACAACGGAACGCGGAACGAGGGACGCGAAAACCTTGAGAAGTTAAATTTTTCTGGCTCCTGATCACAGATCACTGATCACGAATAGATAACTTTTAACGATTAACATTTTACCTTTCACCTATAACTTTTCACTGGATCATCATGAAATACATTACTTTGCTTGGTGACGGCATGGCCGATGAGCCGGTCGCCGAACTTGACGGCAGAACCCCTTTGCAGGCGGCAGAAACACCCAATATGGATCAACTCGCCAGAACGGGTAATATCGGTCTGGCCGAGACGGTGCCGCAGGCGTTTCATCCCGGCTCGGATGTCGCCAACCTGTCGGTGTTCGGTTACGACCCGGCGACCTGCTATACCGGCCGTTCGCCGCTGGAAGCGGCCAGCATGGGCGTCGATCTGGGCCCCGATGATGTCGCTTATCGGCTCAACCTGGTGACCCTTAGTCTGCTTGGCGGCGACCTGTGCATGGAGGATTTCTCCGCCGGGCACATCTCTACCGAGGAGGCTCGCGAGCTGATCGCATGCCTGCAGGAGGAGATCGGCGATGACGAATTCCAGTTCTATGCCGGCGTTTCTTATCGCCATCTGATGGTCTGGAGGGGGGGACGTGACGATATCCACATGCCTCCACCGCACGACCTGACCGGTCAGAGCGTCACTGATTATGTGCCTCGCTCGGCCGCGTCGATGCCGTTGATGAACATCACCAACGCGGCTCAGCTGTTGTTCAAGCAGCACCCGGTCAATGTCAGGCGTGAAACAGAGGGCAAGCATGCCGCCAACTCGATCTGGCTCTGGGGTCAGGGCCGTCGCCCGCAGATGCCGACCCTGCGGGACAAGTTCAACCTCAGCGGCGCGGTTATTTCCGCGGTCGACCTGATCAAGGGGATCGGTATCTATGCAGGTCTCGATGTGATCGAAGTACCGGGTGCCACCGGCTACCTGGACACCAACTACAAAGGCAAGGGAGAAGCGGCCCTGGAAGCACTGCAGAGCCGGGATTTCGTATACCTGCACGTCGAGGCCCCTGACGAAGCTGCGCACGGCGGCAGCCTGACTGACAAGATCGAAGCGATCGAACGTTTTGACATGGATGTCGTCGGTACCGTCATGGCCGACATCGCAAGCCTTGGCGACTACCGGGTCCTGCTGCTACCGGACCATCCTACGCCGGTCGCCAAGATGACCCACACCAAAGACCCGGTTCCCTTCGTATTGGCCGGTTCCGGTGTCGACACTACTGCCGCCGCCGCTGAGGAATATTCCGAAGTCGCTGCCAGAAAGTCGGGCTTGGTCGTCACCCCGGGGCACAAGATCATGGATCTTTTGGTCAACGGCAGGCTGACCTAAGACGCAATTAGATACTGGTGACATACAGGACGGCTGTGAGGCCGTCCTTTTTTTGCGCGATTGCCAAACCGATGTTTTCTGCTTAAATGAATTGTAACGATTCATTTTCCGGGAGGTCATTATGAAATGGCTGCTGCTTGTTCTGCGCGGTTTTACTGGCCATGGCGCCAACATCAGCTGTGACAAAAAACTCCGGCAAAGAAAAAGGCCAGGGGCCCTCGCCAAGCTCATCCGCTTACGAACATGCCTCGTACAATGCCAAGTTCAAGCGGGGAGATGATTGGCAGGATGGTCAGGGAAAGGTTGAAGACGAGGATGGCATCGGGATGGAAGACGATGAGAACAAGGGTCAAGGGACAAAACATCAAGACAGAGACCAGGATCGCGAGATAAAGAAAAAAGGCAAAAAAGGTGTTGACGAGCCGGATGATGAAACTGTAGATGAGGATGGCAAAAAGAAGATGAAGAAATCCGGCAAGGGCAAGGGAAACAAGTAGCTGTGATGCAAAAGATTGTGCAACGATTTTCCTGAGAGGGTTGAACAGAAAAGCAGCGACTGGAACTGTTCTTTGTTTGGATCACATGATAAAGCCGCAGTCCCGAGGGGGCTCCGGCTTTTTTGTCATGTTTTATCTTCATGCCGTGACAGGTTCGCGTGAATGAATAATCAGCCGTTGAAATTTTCAGATGCGGCCCGGCCTGAACTGGCTGCCGTCAAAGTTCTGGTCGGAGGCATTCTCGGCATGGTGGTTGCCATGGGTATCGGCCGGTTTGTTTTCACGCCGATTCTGCCCCTGATGCAACGTGATCTAGGCATGTCCAACAGCGTTGCCGGATGGCTCGCCGGATTGAATTACCTGGGTTATCTCCTGGGTGCCGTTATCTGCTCCATATCACCAGCCATTCTGCGTTCCCGTATTTTTACAGGCGGTTCGCTCTGCCTCAGTATCACGACGACACTGTTCATGGGGGCCACGCTCAGTGTTTCGTGGTGGGGCCTGATGCGTTTTGCCGGCGGCTTCGCCAGCGCCGTGCTGTTCATCCTGATCACCGCGGAGGTCGGCGAGACTCTCAGCCGCCGTGGCTACGGTTACTGGCTCGGCACCTTGTACGGTGGGGTCGGTTTGGGGATTGCGATCAGCGGCCTGGTGGTGCCGCCATTGGATCTGATTGGCGGTTGGAGCGCCGCCTGGTATGGCACCGGCCTCCTGGCTGCGACCCTGGCGACTGCAGGCGTTTTGCTTGGCCGCAGGCGAGAACTGGTCAAACCGATTACCACCGATGAAACACGCAACAGGGCCTCCCTGACCAGTGTGCGTCTACTGGCGATCGGTTATTTCTTCGAAGGCCTCGGCTATATCGTCACCGCGACGTTCCTCGTGGCGATTATTGCGTTGACACCCGGGTTGGAGCATTTCGCGCCCTACAGCTGGGTGGCCGTCGGCCTGGCCGCCGTGCCGACGACCATCATCTGGCCCTGGCTCGGCCGCCGCTTCGGTAACCGCAAGGCGTTGCTGGCCGCCTATGCCCTGCAGGCGGCAGGGATCCTGGTCAGTATCGGCGCGCAGTCGATTCTGGCCGCGCTGTTCGCGGCCGTCTCGTTCGGCGGTACCTTCCTCGGCATCGTCGCCCTGACTTTAACCGAGGGTAACCTGCGCATGCCCGGCGACGGCCGGCGGGCCGCGGCGGTTTTGACCGCCAGTTTCGGTGTCGGCCAGGTGCTCGGACCGATCTGCGCCGGTGTCCTGGCCGATCGCCAGGACGGGTTTGCCGTGCCCCTGCTGCTGGCCTCGGTCTGCGTCATGCTCGCCGGCCTCTGTGTGCTCCTCGATCGGCGCTTTCATGACCGGTCAGCGACCGATTAAGCAGCACGCCGGGCTCAGATCACCGCGCTGCAGATCCTCAGCAGGCTGGCCAGGGTGTGCGGTAAGAGCGGCCGGCCGGTATGCTGCCGCTTTGGCCGCAGCTGCAGTCGACACGCTTTTGTGGCGCTGATGATCAGGCGCCCTCCGGTGCGGACGGTGAAATGATCGCCCTTGCCAAGGAGATGATCGCGGCTGTCTCCGGCCTGGGTCAGCCAGCAGCGGCCGTCCAGACAATCGATCCGCATTCCCCGCAGCCCTTCGCCGAGGTCCAACAGCTCCCGCTCTTCCAGCAGCAACATCATGACAAACCCCTTTCACTAAGTGTCGATGATCACATTGAACCCTGTTTCGGTCTCTGGCACCAGATACAATCATTTACAATTGTGACCATTACAGATATTCTGTTCACGAATTGTACCCATCATCAGTGTCGGCAACTGTATCTGTTGTCCTGACCCGCGAACTGCTATGAATAGAGAACATCGAGAATGCAGCCGACCAAGGGGGCGAACATGGTTGAAATCAATGCGCAAGCAAGAGGTCGTATGCCGCTCTACGAAGAAGTGGCGGGCAAGATCAGTTTCCTGGTCGAACAGGGCACCCTGCGCCCCGGTGACCGCGTGCCGTCGATTCGCAAGCTGAGCAAGCAGCTCCAGGTCAGTATCAACACGGTCAAGGAGGCCTACAACCTCCTGGAGGACCGCTGCATGCTCGAGGCCCGTCCTCAGTCCGGTTACTACGTGCGTGCCCGTCTGCCGGACCTCCCGGCCGATCCGGTGGTCGACCCGCCGGCGATCAATCCCGCCGAAGTGAGCCTGTCCAAGCTCTACCGGGTGGTCATGCGTGACCTGCTCGACCCGAAACTTCTGCAGCTTGGCATCGCCGTGCCCAACCCCGAGTTGCTGCCGATCCAGAAACTCAACCGCATGCTGGCCAGGGAAACCCGGCGTTTCGCCAACCAGTCGGTGGCCTACGAGCTGCCGCCGGGCAACTTGCGGCTGCGCAAGCAGATTGCCCAGCGCCTGCTCCTCTCCAGATGCACCCTGAGCCCCGACCAGGTCGTCATCACCTCCGGCTGCGTCGAGGCCGTGGTTCTGGCCTTGCGCGCCTTATGCCAGCCCGGCGATGCCGTGGCGATCGAAACGCCGGTCTATTTCAATTTTCTGCAGATGATCCAGGACCTCGGCCTGAAAGCGTTGGAAATACCCACATCGCCGCGCGGCGGCATCAGCCTCGAAGCCCTCGAGTATGCCCTGGACCGCAACGCCGGCCAGGTCAAGGCGTGCATCGTGCTGTCCAACTTCAACAACCCGCTTGGCAGCAGCATGTCGGACGAGGACAAGCAGCGCCTGGTCAATCTGCTCGAACAGCGCCAGGTGCCGCTGATCGAAGATGATATCTACGGAGACCTCTCCTTCAGTGACGAACGGCCGTCGGTGGCCAAGTCGTTTGATAAAACCGGCAACGTCATGCTCTGCTCCTCGTTCAGCAAAACCGTCGCGCCGGGCTACCGGGTCGGCTGGATCGCCGCCGGGCGCTACCAGGAACAGATCGAGCGCGGCAAGATGCTGGCCAACGTGGCCACTTCTAGCCCGCCCCAGCTGGCCATCGCCGAATTCCTCGCCAATGGCGGCTACGAGCACCATCTGCGCTCGGTGCGCAGGGTCTACGCCCGTCAGGCGGCGCAGATGGGAGATGCCATCGGCCGGTTCTTCCCCGAGGGGACGCGGGTCTCGCGCCCGCAGGGCGGGTTCGTGCTCTGGGTGGAAATGCCGCAACCGGTCGACGCGGTGGTCCTCTATGAGCAGGCCAAGGCGCATGGCATCACCATCGCCCCGGGGGTGATCTTCTCGGTGGACGGCAGGTACCGCAACTGCATCAGGCTGAACGCCGCCTGCTGGACGCCGGCGGTCGAAGTGGCGGTCGAGACCCTCGGTCGCCTGGCGGCTAGCCAGCTGGATTGAAGGAGCAGCGACTCATGGCCAATCTCCTGTTTTACCTGACCACGGTCCTGATCTGGGGGTCCACCTGGCTGGCGATCAAATTCCAGCTCGGTCTGGTCGAGCCGGCGCTGTCGGTGGCCTACCGCTTTGCCCTGGCAGCGCTGATGCTGTTCGCCTGGTGCCTGGTCCGGCGCCTGCCGCTTAAGTTCTCCGGGCGGGATCACCTGTTCATTGCTTCGCAAGGGCTGTTCCTGTTCGCCCTGAACTACCTGCTTTTCTATCTCGCCGAATTGCATATCACCAGCGGCTTGGCCGCTGTGGTTTTTTCCACCATCGTGATCATGAACCTGATCAATGGACGCCTGTTCCTCGGTACGCCGATCGAAGCCCGGGTGCTGGTCGGCGGGGCGCTAGGGATGGTCGGCCTGGTTCTGCTGTTCTGGCCGGAGATGGCGGCAACAAATTTTTCCGGACCGGTTATTATCGGCATGCTGTTCAGCTTTGCGGCCACTTATCTGGCATCACTCGGCAATATCCTGTCGGCTCGCAACCAGCGTTACAAGCTGCCGGTTGTGCAGACCAATGCCTTTGGCATGGCTTACGGTTCTCTCGCTATGGCCCTGGTGGTATTGGTCCGCGGGACATCGATTACGATAGACCTGGCAGCACCATACCTGTTGTCGCTCGTTTACCTGGCCCTGTTCGGTTCGGTGATCGCGTTCGGCTGTTACCTGAGCCTGGTCGGCAGAGTCGGCGCCGGCAGGGCCGCTTACGTCACGCTGCTCTTCCCGGTTGTTGCCCTGGGTCTGTCGTCGATCTGGGAGGACTATGCCTGGAGCGTGCCGGGGGTTTGCGGAATCGTCCTGATCCTGTTTGGAAACTACCTGGCCATGGCCAGGAAAAAACCCTCCACAAGCCAACCAGGCGAGGTTCGAGCAGCGGTCGCCATGGACGCCTGAAGGTTATTGTACGGCCGGGCCCGACGATTACCCGAGCTTCTTTTCGACAGCTTTCAGCCATTGCTCAAGGTCAAGCAATCTGACCGGCTTTTGCATGACAAGATTCCGGCCTCTGATCCGGCGCGTGTGTGTCATTTGCACATATCTGTATACCGGGTGAGAAACATGCAATTGTTGACCTGTAAATTGCCTATTTGCTAGAGTGCCGCAGACAACGTTTTTCAGTCTGCGGCAGGAGATTTTTTTGACGAAAGTGGAGTTTGTCAAGTTGAAGCGGCCCGAACGGGCCAGGGTTCTCTGCGATCTGGCAGAAGACTATTATCTGGACGGGCAGCGCGTCCTGATCATGACCCATGATGACAATCAGGGGGTAACCCTTGATCGCTTCATGTGGACCTGGAAAAAGGGCGCTTTCGTGCCCCATGTTTATGACAACGGTTCTGTCGAGGTTCATGACGAACCGGTGGTCATCGTATCGGAAGAAACCAATCCGAACGGTGCAAGCGTTCTGATCATGGGGGTCCCGTGCAAGGTCGAGTTTATCCGTCAGTTCCGATACGCCGTCGACTTTGCCGAAACTTATGACGAGACGCGCCTGCAAGAGTCTCGCGAACGTTTCAGGAGCTATCGTGAACTCGGGTTCAACCCTTTCATGCGTCAATAAAGGCGGGCCGGACAGCCTGGCTCGACTGGGACATGTGCCGCAGCTTGACGTCGAATCGCCTCTTTCTGCCGATGCTCTTCGAGCTCTCGCCATTTGGCAGGCGAGGCCGGGTGAAGTGATGACTCTGGTCGACCCTGAAGCGACGGCTTATCGTGCCCGAATTATCAGTCTGGATGCCGAAAAAGCGTGCTGCATCCCCTTTGAGCGCCTGCCCGTTTCGGCGGAAAGCCCCGTGGCCATTGAAGTCTATCAGGCATTGCCTGAACGCGAACGTTTTGAACTGGTCCTGCAGAAATTGACCGAGCTGGGCGTCGCCCGGATCATGCCGATGGAGACGGAACATTCGTCAACTCTCGAAGAACGTGACTCAGGGCAGAAGAAATCACATCGCTGGCCCGACCTGATCAGGAGGGCTGCTCGCCAGTGTCGGCGAGCCATGCTGCCGCAGTTGATGCCGGTTGATGCTTTCTCCGCGGCACTGCGCGCTGCCGAATCGGCAGAACTGAAGCTGATGCTGTACGAAGGGGCTGCGGGCTGGACACTCACGGAAGGGTTTGGCTCGTTCAAGCCCCACAGTGTTGCACTGATGATCGGTCCCGAGGGTGGCTTCTCCCCGGCGGAAGTCGAAGAGGCGCAAAATGACGGTTTCCTTCCGGTCAGCCTTGGCCCACGAATCCTGCGCACCGAGACCGCTGCGATCGCCGCCGCCGCCCTCGTGCAGGGTTACCTGGGCGATCTGAATTGATCGGCGCCTGGTGAAAAGCCACTTGAAAAAAGAATGATGGAATAATGCATCTTGATCATCTCTCAGTTGTTCTCGTCGAGCCTCGCGGCGAGCGCAATATCGGCTCGGTGGCACGTGCCATGGCAAATTTCGGCGTGAAAGATCTGCGCCTGGTCGCGCCGAAAGTCGACCACCTCGATGATGAAGCCCGAAAAATGGCAGTCAAGGCCAGCGTGCTGCTCGAGCAGGCCGACCTCTACCCCGATCTGCAGTGTGCCCTCAAGGACTGCCACTATGCCTATGCGACGACGCGACGCTTTGGCAAGTACCGGGCCGATTTCCTCCATCCCGACAGTGCCGCGGCCGACCTGCTTCCCCGTCTCGATGCCGGCAGGGTAGCGCTGGTCTTCGGCCGCGAAGACAAGGGGTTGAAGACCGAGGAATTGGACCACTGCCAACGCCTGATCACGATTCCGACCTGTGGCAACATCCAGTCGATGAACCTGGCACAATCTGTCGTGGTCTGCCTTTATGAAGTCTGCCTGCAGCATGGTGAGTTGCGGGGCAAGTTAAAGGCGGGCCGCAAGCTGGCGAACAATGAGCAGCTTGAAATCCTTTTTTCCCACATGCTCGAGACGCTCCTACGCATCAAATACCTGAATCCACAAAACCCCGAACATATTATGCGCTCCTATCGCCAAATGCTTGGCCGGGCAGGCCTGGATGAGCGCGATGTGCGTATCCTGCGCGGCCTGATGAGCGAAATCGATCGCGTCGAGTCCGAACGTCGTCTGCTTGCCGGAGAAGTCGATGAGAGCGATTAAATCGGCATCTCTCGACAACGGCCTGCAGATCAACTTCACTGACGAGAGCAATCGCTACTTTGGTGACTATCATCGCATCTGCGTGGTCGTGACGATCAGTTATGCCGTCGATCGGCTGGCTGATGATGACCTGCGACTTCAGGCCGCTTCCGTCTATGGCGATCGACTGAAAGTAGCCAGGCACCTTGTGCGAATGGGCGTGCCTTCCGCAGACTGTGAAACGGTCCGCAATGCCCTGATCGATGATTTTATGCGACATGCGGCCAGTTACCTGTGCCGCTCTGATTACCCGCGCCTGCTGGTTGCAGCCGAACTGCGCAAGTCGCGTTCAAGCTGTGGCCATGTCTGAATTGATCAAAGACCTCGCAATCACCGGGCTGGCCCATGGTGGCCGAGGCATCGGGCGCATCGACGGCAAAGCCGTTTTTGTACCGATGACTGCACCCGGTGATTGCGTCAACTGTCGGGCTGTCAGGTCAAAACCAAGCTATATCGAAGCTGAGCTGGTGAAGGTGGTCGAGCCCTCGGCGCATCGGCGTGAGCCACCATGCCCTTATTTCGATCGTTGCGGCGGCTGCCAGTGGCAACATCTTGCTTACCCGGTTCAAAGCTGCTGGAAAGAAAAGATTTTTTGCGCGCAAATGTTGCGCAGCAAAATCACTGTAAAGGAACGCCTGGCACCGATTGTCCCGGCTCCCGATGAATGGCATTATCGCAATCGTGTCCAGTTCAAGTGTCATTTGG
>JBFLJZ010000276.1:0-4782 GCA_040882925.1 Desulfuromonadales bacterium | reverse complement strand
TGAGCAACAACTTGGTCTGCGCAACGCTCTCTTTAAGAGCACGTTCCGTCTTCCTGCGCTGGACCAAAATAAAGATCAAGTCGCCGAGGAAAACAAACATCAAGGTCAACAGCAACCAGAGAAGTTCATGGCTGATTACTTCGGGAGACAGCATCAATCCCTCGCCTCTTCATCTTTGACGACCAGTGCCTGAGATTCAATAATCGCCCGGATCATTTTTTTGCGACCGCTGGCCGCCAGTCGTTGCACGGTGCCGCGTGAGACCCCCATCCGTTTGCCAGCTTCGGCCTGGCTCAAGCTGCAGCCGTCACAAAGGCGCAAAGCCTCAAGTTCGTCGATTTCCAGGATGATTTTATTCAAGTCCTTGGTTGGAATTCCTGCGGGCTTCATGATCATGCCAGCAGGTCGGTGTGGGCAGTCGCAATGGCGTGGTTTCTTCGGACGTGGTGACATTCAACTCTCTCTCAAGTAGATTGTGTGACCGGCTCAACTGAGCCAAACAGGTACGGCGTAAATTTAACATACCATGCCGCGGATTGCACCTGGATGACATAAGCCAAGGCGATGACCAAGGCAGCATCCGAACCAGCCGTGCCAAAGGCGTTGATTGCTACAGCCAGGGCAATTGAGAGATTGCGCATAACTGTGCCATAAACCAGGGCGATCGCATCTCCACGTGGTAGCGCAAGGCGTCCGATTATTGTACTCAACAGGAAATTGAAGGCATAAAGGAGAACCAACGGGACCAAAATGCGTAGCAATTGTTCGGGATGAGCAGAAATTGCTGGGGCTTTCAAGGCGATGGCAATAAATACGATGCCGAGGACGCCCATAGTCGAAAGCCCCGGAAAGCGGGGCGCGAGTCGCTGTTGAAACTCTTTTCTGCCATAGCGTTTCACCAGAAACTGCTGTGTGATATAGCCAGCCACCATAGGCAGAAAGACGATCAGCGCGATTTGCTGAGAGACCTTTACAAGGCTTACCTCCACCGTGGCCCCCATTAAAACTTTGATATAGAAGGGTGTCGCCAGCGAACCGATAATCAGGCCGGCCACGGTCATCTTGACCGCAGCGGCCAGGTTGCCGCCGGCAAAACCGGTCCACGAGATGGTCATGCCGCTGGTCGGCACCAGAGCCGCCAACAACAAACCAAGAGCCATGTAGGGGTTGTCGCTGAAGAAATACTTACCGAGTCCGAAGGCAACAAACGGAATAACCGCAAAATTGATAACCTGGGTGAGGAGCTGCGCCTTTGTGTCTCCACCTTCAAGGACTTGTCTGAGTTTCAGGGTCACCATCATCGGGTAAACCATGAGAAAGGTAAAAGGAAGGATCAGACTTTTCAAAAAAACTGCGTCAATCAAAAGACCATAGCCAATCCCGGCCAGCATCATGACAGGGATGGCTATGGTCAATTTTTTGTTTAGCGCGCCTAATAGTACCCACATTGAGATACCCCCTATTTTACCGCCTCGATAAGGGCAATGATCTCGTCCAAGCTTTTGGCGAGAGAACCAGTAAATTCAGCATCATCAATAAGGTCCATCACGGTGGCTTGCTTGTAGTGCAAAAACCTGATCTGGGTCATTTCGTTTTGCGTAAAAGTCATAATGAACTTGGGCATGAGCACCGATCGCTCCGGGTTTTTACTTAAGCTCTTTGCCGCTTTATGTGGTTTGCAGACTTGTATCATGTGCAGATCAAAGCCCTCGGCAACAGTAGCCCCATGCTGACCGAAGGTATAAGCCAACGCCATTTTATCTTCGTTATGAATCAAGAAACCTCTTGCATTCGCTGCCTGGGAAAGATCTTCAACAAAACGTTCAATTGATTTTTGGGTCTCGCTGCGATAGATGCGCATTGTACTTTACTCCGTGATCCGAAAGGTTAGCACCTGCAGCCGTGACCATGTCCCGAACCGGCGCCATGGCTGTGACCATGGACCCCGGCATGCCCGCCACAAACATCATTCGCCGTCAACTCTTTGAGTTGCTCCGTAGCAATCTGTGCGAGATTGTCTGCAATCGTGCCGGGTTGAGCCTGGAAGACTTTAAAACCTGCCTGGTTCATACCGGTCAACGCACCCTTGCCGATACCACCGACGACGATGGCATCAACTGTCAGGCCCGCGATAGCCCTGAGCGGTTGACAGTTGCCATGGGTGTGCCCCTTGTCACGATTTGAATTCTCCAGGATCTCACCGGTTTGAGAGTCGACCAGTAAAAACATCGGGGCCGAGCCAAAATGTGCAAAGATTTCACTGTTCATTCCTCGGTTGTCTTTTACGGGAAAGAAGAGTTTCATGGTAATGCCTCCTTTGTTTGTTTTGTGTATATGCACATTATGAACCCAAACATTCAGAAGTCAATATATTATTTCATCATAAATCACGCTTATATAAATATTTTATACGCACGCATTATGCGTTGTAATTTCATCTAATCGTTATATCATTAGAAATGAATAATGTGTAGCCGGCATTCTCACATCTCCTGGCCTTGCCATATCCGTTGCTTTTCGGCCAGAGAAGTTTAAAAAGTTTAAGAAACACCTTGTAGTCATCCTCTTTTGACTCGTGGAGATGAACCATGAACTATCCTGTCTGGTATCTTCCAGAAACCGGTGGTGGCCTGCTCATCGCCCTGATCGCTATAACCCACGTGTTCGTTTCCCATTTTGCCGTCGGAGGTGGTCTTTACCTTGTCCTGACGGAACGCAAAGGTTTGCGCGAGAACAACCCCGACATTTTGGCTTTTACCAAACGCCATGCCAAGTTTTTCATGCTGCTGACAATGGTCTACGGCGGCATAACCGGGGTCGGCATTTGGTTTATCATTTCCCTTGTACAGCCGGCAGCAACATCTCTGCTTATCCATACGTTTGTCTATGGATGGGCGGCAGAATGGGTGTGGTTCCTGGTCGAGATCACGGCGTTGCTTGTCTATTATTATACCTTCGGCAGAATGGATGACCGCATTCACCAGATGGTCGGCTGGATTTATTTTGTGGCTGCATGGCTTAGTCTGTTCTTGATCAATGGCATCATCGATTTCATGCTAACCCCGGGGGCCTGGATTGTTGATCACAATTTCTGGTCAGGGTTTTTCAACCCGTCTTTTTGGCCAGCCCTGTTCTTCCGCACTTTTCTCTCGTTCATGTTGGCCGGCCTCTATGCATTTGTAACCTGCGCTTTTCTCAAAGATCCGGGTTTTAAGGCTAAAATGACCCGCTACAGCGGCAAATGGGCGTTGGCCTCTTTGACGTTGATGTTGCCTTGCGCCTACTGGTATTTTACGATCCTTCCCGAAACGGCACGTGCACTAGTGGCTGGGGGTTCACCCACCATCCGGGCGGCAGGAGAGTATGCTCTTTATGCCCTGATTACCACTTTAATCCTGCTGCTGTTGCTGACCGTAATCCGTCCGGCATACAACAACAAAACCGTTGCCATCCTGGCCCTGGTGCCGGCGTTCCTGCTCATGGGCGCTTTCGAATGGACTCGTGAAGCAGCAAGGCGGCCTTTCGTCCTCAATCAGGTGATGTACTCAAACGGCGTCACGCTGGCACAGGCCAAGGAGCTGCAGGGTGAGAGTTTTCTCGCCCGGGCGAAGTGGGCTACGGTGCATGAGGCCAGAGATGAAAATCTCACCGAGGCCGGTGCCGAAATCTTCAAATTCCAGTGTTATGCCTGCCATACAATCGGTGGCCTTAACAATGACATCCTGCCAAAAACTGCGACCATGGATTTCCCGGCGCTGCACGGTTATCTGCTCAATGTCATACACAAACGACCCTATATGCCGCCATTTTTGGGCAATGAGCAGGAAGCCATGGCCCTCGCCGCCTACATCGCTGGCGAATTGCACGGCAAGTCAGTCGATCCTGCCCTGCTCGTAGCACCATCCGGGCAAGGGCAACAACTCTACGAGCAAAACTGCGTCGGCTGCCATGGCCTCGACATTATTCAGGAATGGGCGGCGGGCCAGACTCTGGCCGAGATCGTTGCCGGCCTCGAGTCTTTGAGTGCGCTGAACGACATGATGGAAAACTTTTCCGGAACGACCGCGGAAAAAGAACTGTTGGCCGGCTTTTTCCGGTCACTTGCGCAGCCGCAATCTGCCGTCGACATGGGCCGATCCGTCTTTGAGCAGAACTGTACCGGTTGCCACGGCAGCGACGTCATCATGGCCTGGGCCGAAGGAAAGTCCGTATCGGCTATCGCCGAATCTCTGCTTACCCTTGGCAAGCTGAATCCGATGATGGCAGGGCTCTCCCTGCATGATGATGAGCGGCTAGCTATTGCAACCTGGGTCCTTTCCGGAAGAAAAGGAGAAGAACTATGATCCCTCTGATCCCCACACCGGACACTATCCCGACCCATTGGGGCTACTTTCAGTTCTTTCTGCTGCTGACCTTCCCGCTACACCTGTTGTTCATGAATGCGCTGCTTGGATCGTCTGTCATCGCCATTTATATGCACCTGAAAGGCAGCACCCAGTCTCAGGGCCTTGCTTATGAACTTGCGAAGGTGATCCCCCTTCTGATCGCCCTGACAGTCAACCTGGGCGTCGCACCGTTTCTCTTCCTGCAGGTCCTCTACGGACACTTTATCTACTCCAGTTCCGTGCTCATGGGCATGTACTGGCTCATGATTATTCCCGTCCTGCTGACTGCCTACTATGCTGCCTACTTGTATGATTTCAAATTTTCCACACTAGGTCGTTATGGTGTCGTGACCCTCTGCTGTGCTTTTTTGGGCTTTCTTTACATCGGCTTTATGCT